>JBHHYO010000012.1:0-48988 GCA_046757665.1 Nitrospinales bacterium | reverse complement strand
AATTGCGGGAATAGCTCAGTTGGCTAGAGCGTCAGCCTTCCAAGCTGAGGGTCGCGGGTTCGAGTCCCGTTTCCCGCTCCAGGGTTGTTTGGATAAATAACCGTGAAGGGGCCCGCGTAGCTCAGTGGTGGAGCGCTTCCTTGGTAAGGAAGAGGTCATCGGTTCAATCCCGATCGTGGGCTTCATCAGGATTAACGGCCGCCGGTTGGGGCTGGCCGGGAAATGGGGGCCGGCGTGTGGCTGGAAATTTCCTCAATACGTTCGTTTGGGAGCAGGAAGAAAAATGCGGGACATTATTTTGCTGGCTTGTGGAGAGTGTAAACGGAGAAATTATTCGACCACAAAGAACAAGAAAAAAACTCCGAATCGACTCGAATTGAAAAAATACTGCAGATTTTGCAGAAAGCATACGCCTCATAAGGAAACGCGGTAATCCGCTTTTGAATTTGTAATCCGGTTGCAAGATTTGTTTGGGCGACGGCGGCGGTTTTTTTTCGGGAGGGTTGATATCGCCGCCTCAGACCTTGGACCTTTTAAAGCCTCGATAGGATTGTTCCATAGGCCAGTAGCTCTTAACGGTTAGAGCACCGGACTCCAAATCCGGGGGTTGTGGGTTCGAATCCCTCCTGGCCTGTGATTAATTTATGATCGATAAAGCCGTCAAATTTTTAAGAGAAGTCAGGGTGGAGGTCAAAAAAGTGACGTGGCCGTCGCGCAAAGAAGCGATGGGCGGCACCGTCGTCGTTTTGATCACCGTATTTCTCATCGCCGTTTATTTGGGCATCGTCGATACGGTGTTATCGAAGATTGTCGAAAGTCTTATTAAGTCTTAACTCAGGAGCATGTTGTGGCAAAGGGCTGGTATGTCATTCATACCTACTCCGGTTATGAAAACAAAGTGAAAACGAGCCTGGAAGAGCAACTCGTGCGCGCCGGACTAAAAGAAGAAGTGGAAATCGCCACCGAAGCAGAGCCGGACGACGAGGGCGAGGTCGAGCCCCAGCAGAAAATCGACCAGGTGGTGATCCCCACGGAAGAGGTCATTGAAATCCGCCAGGGGAAAAAGAAAGTCACCTCGCGGAAGTTTTTTCCCGGATACATCCTCATCAATATCGATATGAATGAGGATGTCTGGTACATGATCAAAAACACCCCGAAAGTAACGGGTTTCCCTGGTGGAACCACCAGTCTGCCTTCCCCTCTTTCCGAGGAAGAGGTGAAGACCATCATGGACCAGATCAAGGGGGAATCCTCCAAGCCCAAGCTCAAGGTGCAGTTTGAGGTCGGGGAGAGCGTGCGGGTCATCGAAGGGCCGTTCCTGAATTTTTCCGGGGTGGTGGAGGAAATCAACCCCGACAAGGGGAAAGTGAAAGTCATGGTTTCCATTTTTGGGCGGGCGACGCCGGTGGAGTTGGAGTTTTCGCAGATCGAAAAAGTGTAACCTCGCGGGATTCGCGAAAGGACGGACCGATGGCAACGAAAAAAATGACGGGCACGATTAAATTGCAGATACCTGCCGGGCAGGCCAACCCCTCGCCCCCCGTGGGCCCGGCGCTGGGGCAACGGGGCGTCAATATCATGGAATTCTGCAAGGCCTTCAATGCCAAAACCCAAGGCCAGGAAGGCATGTTGATTCCTGTTCTCATTAGCGTTTACTCCGACCGCAGTTTTACGTTTATTACCAAATCCCCGCCCGCCTCCGCGCTGTTGAAACAAGCCGCGAGCGTGGCCAAGGGCTCGCCCGACCCCAACAAGACCAACGTCGGAACCGTCACCCGGGAGCAGGTCCGGGAGATCGCGCAAACCAAAATGGATGACCTGAACGCCTATGACGTCGACAACGCCATGCGCATCATCGAGGGGTCGGCAAAAAGCATGGGCATCCGGGTGGTGGATTAACCATAGAGGCGAGGAAAGGTGTTATGGCGAAGCTAAGCAAAAAAAGAAAAGCGGTGGTTGATAAAGTGGATGCCGCCAAACGATACGATTTGAAAGAGGCGATTGCCTTGGTCAAGGAAACCGCCGCGGCCAAGTTTGAGGAATCGGTGGATGCCGCGGTCAAGTTGGGAGTCGATCCCCGAAAGGCCGACCAGAATATCCGCGGCAGTGTGGTGTTGCCCAAGGGTACCGGGAAAAAGTTCCGCATTCTGGTGTTTGCCAAGGGGGAAAAAGAGCAGGAGGCGCGCGACGCCGGCGCCGAGTTCGTTGGCGGTGACGATATGGCCGCCAAAATACAGGGCGGTTGGCTGGATTTTGACCGCGTTGTCGCCACGCCGGACATGATGGGCGTGGTCGGCAAGCTGGGTAAAGTCCTCGGCCCGCGCGGGTTGATGCCCAATCCCAAAACCGGAACCGTGACCTTCAACCTGAAAGAAGCCATTCGCGATATCCAGGCGGGTAAGGTGGAGTTTCGCGTCGATAAGGCGGGCATCATCCATGCCTCGGTCGGCAAGGTCAATTTCTCCGAGGAGGACCTGGCGGAAAATATCGACACCTTGATGGGAACGCTCGTTCGGCTGAAACCCGCTTCCAGCAAGGGACAATATATCAGGGGAATGTCCCTGTCCAGCACCATGGGCATGGGGATCAAGGTAGCTTATGGCCAGGCGCATTAGGCCCGGTTGCACGCCGCGCCGCTAAGCCTGGAAAAACGAAACACTCGACACGCCAAGAGAAAGGACAAGTATTTTGCCGACGGAAGCCAAAAAACAGGCCGTACAGAATCTGAACGAGATTTTTTCGAAATCGAAAGCCGCCGTTCTGGCCAATTATCAGGGGATATCCGCCCCCGACCTGGCCGCTTTACGGTTGCATATGAAGAACAGCTCGGTTCTCTTTTTCGTGACCAAAAACACCCTGGCGCAAGTGGCGGCGAAAAACACGCCCTTTGAGGTCCTGACATCGGATTTCAAGGGTCCCGTCTCCTTGATCGTCAGCCAGGATGACCTGGTTGCCCCGGCAAAAGCCTTGGCCGAACACGCTAAAGCGAATCCGAAAAAGAAGCCGGAAATCATCTGCGGCTTGATTGACGGTCAAAAAATTTCCGCCGGCGAAGTCAAGGAGCTTTCCAATCTTCCTCCCAAGGAAGTTCTGGTTGCCCGCTTGCTGGCGACCTTTCAGGGACCGGCCACCCAGTTTGCGGGCGTATTTGCCGGGCTTCTCAGAAAACTTGTCGGCACACTCGATGCGATCAAGGAAAAAAAGGCCTGACTCCCGGCGGGAAGTTCCGGGCGGGCTTGTGAAACAAGTGGTTTATAAACTCAAATTATCAATTGCGAATAATCAGGTGAGATGAAAGGAGCAGATCATGGCGATCACCAAAGAAGATGTGGTTTCATTTATCGATAACATGACCGTCCTGGAAATGGCGGAATTTGTCAAGGAATTGGAAGACAAGTATGGCGTAACGGCCTCGGCGCCCATGATGGCCATGCCCGCCGCGGCGGATGCCGGGGCGCCGGCTCAGGAAGAACAGACCGAGTTCTCGGTGGTTCTCGCGTCCATCGGCGACAAAAAGATTCAGGTCATCAAGGAAATCCGGGCGATTACCGGGCTTGGATTGAAAGACGCCAAGGAACTTGTCGAGTCCGCTCCCAAGGCCGTGAAAGAAGGCATTAAGAAAGAAGAGGCCGAGGAAATCAAAGCCAAAATTGAAGGAGCGGGTGGAACTGCCGAAATCAAATAACCGATGGATGGCCGGTTAGATTCTCTCTTTGCCCGTTAATCCGGCGGCGCATTCAGTAGCGCCAACGGTGAAGCGGGGACTCGCGAAACGATTCCCCTTGCTCCAGCCAACGGGCGGGGCGGCGGTTGGTTTGCAATTCTCCTTGATCAGATTCTCTTTTAAAAAAACTTTTTATAAGTCGGGGACTTTATGACGAAAGTCAGCTCTGTCAGAACGCAGAGAAACGTCAGGCAAAGAATAAGATTTTCCAAGATTCCCTCCGCGATTGGAATTCCAAACATGATTGAGATTCAAAGGAAGTCCTTTGAATCCTTTCTTCAGTTGACCGTTCCTCCCGTGAAGCGGAAGGAAAAGGGGTTGGAAGAAGTGTTCAGGGATGTTTTTCCGATCTCGGATCTCAACATCAATGCCCGCATCGAATACGTCGGTTATGAAGTGGGAGTCTGGGAGTGTGGATGCGGGGAATACGGCGACCTGGGCGGGCCGGGTATGGTCTGCCGTAAATGCGGCCAGGATGTAATCTATCACGAAAAATTCAAGCTCTCCGAGTGCCGGCAAAAAGGATTGACCTACGCCGACCCCATAAAAATCATGGTCCGCCTGATTTTGTTCGATCAGGAGCGGGTTGAATTGTCCGCCCGAACCATGAAGGAGTTACGCGGCAAGGTGGTGATGGAAGAGGTGAAACACCCGCAGACGGGAAAAACCCTCCTGCCCTTCCGAACCCCGATCACCGAGGAAGTCGAGGCGGTTCTGAAGACCCACAAAATCCGCGAAATCGTGGTCAATGCCGTGCGCGAAGTCAAGGAACAGAAAATCTTCCTCGGCGAAATTCCCGTGATGAGCCCCGTCGGCACCTTTATGATTAACGGCGTGGAACGGGTTATCGTCAGCCAGATGCACCGGTCGCCCGGGGCCTTTTTCTCCCACGACAAAGGCAAATCCCACGTCAGCGGCAAAAAGCTGTACTCGGCGCGCATCATTCCCGACCGGGGGTCCTGGATCGATTTCGAGTTCGACATCAAGGACATCCTGTTCGTCAAAATCGACCGCCGGCGCAAACTGCCCGCCACCATTCTGCTCAACGCCTTCGGGATGGACAGCGTATCCATCCTGAAAGAATTTTACATTACGGAGCGGGTCACTTACTCCGTCCGCGAGGACCGGTTTCTCATCAACGCCAAAAGTCTCCTGGTCGGATTCAAGGTTCGGGAAGATATCGTGGACGGCAAAACCGGCGAGGTGGTCCTCAAGGCCAACAAGGTCGTCAGCCAGCAGGTTTTGACGGCGAAAATCCGCAAGCTTTCGAAAAACCCCAAGGTGGAAATAGACATCGGGAGCCTCGTTGGGACGTATTTGTGCGAGGATATCGTTGACAAGGAAACCGGCGAGGTGTTGGTAGCGGCTAACCAGGCGCTTTCCGCCGACGGTCTGGCCCTCATCAAAAAACACGAAATCAAGGAATTCGAAATTCTGCATATTGATGATGAATATCCAGATACCTCCATACGCGAAACCCTGATCATGGGAAAAGTCGATACTCCCGACGAGGCCATCCGCGAAATCTACAAGCGGTTGCGGCCGGGTGACCCGCCGACCCGGGAGATTGCCAAATCCCTCTTCAAAAACCTGTTTTTCAATCCCAAGCGGTACAACCTCTCCATTGTGGGGCGGATGAAGCTGAATCAAAAATTCGGCCTCGACATTCCGCTCAACGTACGGTTGGTGACCTTGCAGGACCTGTTGCAGGTGGTCAAGTATTTGATCGGATTGAGAAACGGCCAGGGTCATGTGGACGATATCGACCACCTCGGCAACCGCCGGGTGCGTACCGTGGGAGAGTCGCTGGAAAACCAGTTCCGCGTCGGGCTGGTGCGGATGGAACGCGCCATCATCGAACGCATGGCTATCCAGGACCTGGATGTTTCCATGCCTCACGACCTGATCAACTCCAAACCCGTTACCGCCGCCATCAAGGAGTTTTTCGGTAGCAGTCAATTGTCCCAGTTCATGGATCAAACCAATCCCCTCTCCGAGGTCACCCATAAGCGCCGGTTGAGCGCCTTGGGGCCGGGAGGGTTGACCCGTGAACGGGCCGGGTTTGAAGTGCGCGACGTTCATCCCACCCATTACGGCCGCGTGTGTCCCATCGAAACGCCGGAAGGTCCCAATATCGGCCTCATCGCTTCGCTCAGCACGTTCGCCCGCGTGAACGAGTTCGGGTTTATCGAAACCCCCTACCGCAAGGTGCGCAACGCTTACGTAAGCGACGAGATCGAATTTCATACCGCCCTGGGAGAGGACAAATTTATCGTCGCCCAGGCGAACGCGCCTCTGGACAAGAACAACCGGCTTGAGAACAGCATCGTTTCCGCGCGCCAGGGAGGCGATTTCATTCTGGCGCCCAGGGCGAACGTCAATTATATGGATGTTTCGCCGATGCAGTTGATCAGCGTTGCCGCTTCGCTCATTCCGTTTTTGGAAAACGACGACGCCAACCGGGCCCTGATGGGGTCCAATATGCAACGCCAGGCCGTGCCCTTGCTGGTTCCCGAAGCTCCCCTGGTGGGAACGGGCATGGAAGTTATCGTCGCCCGCGATTCGGGTACCGTGGTCGTCGCCAGGAACGCCGGCGAGGTGGTCAGCGCCGACGCCTCCAGGATTGTCATTCGCTCGGAAAAAACCGGCCGGAAAAAAGGCCCCCGGTATCTCGAGGCCAAGGTGGATATTTATCCCCTCTCCAAATACCAGCGGTCCAATCAAAACACCTGTATCAACCAAAGGCCCCTGGTGTCCACCGGCGACAAAGTGCAAAAAGGCGACGTGATCGCCGACGGCCCCTCCACCGACCTGGGCGAACTGGCCCTGGGACGCAACCTCCTGGTGGCGTTTATGCCTTGGGAGGGATACAACTTTGAAGATGCCATCGTGGTCAGCGAAAAAACCGTGAAAGAAGATATTTTTACTTCCATTCACATTGAGGAATTTGAAGTCGAAGCCCGCGATACCAAACAAGGCAAGGAAGAAATCACGCGGGATATCTCCAACGTCGGCGAGGAAGCCCTTAAAAACCTCGACGAAAGCGGGATCATTTGCATCGGCGCCAACGTCAAGCCCAACGATATCCTCGTCGGCAAAATTACGCCCAAGGGAGAAACCCAGTTGAGCCCCGAAGAAAAACTCTTAAAAGCCATCTTCGGAGAAAAAGCCGGTGACGTTAAAGACTCCTCCCTGCGTGTGCCGCCCGGCATTCAAGGCGTGGTGACTGACGTTAAGGTGTTTTCCCGCAAGGGGATCGACAAGGATTCGCGTACGCTTTCCATCGAAGAAGAAGAAATCGCCATGATCGAAAAGGATTTCAACGAAGAAATAAAAATCGTTAAATCCGAAAGCGATCTCCGGTTGCGCCGGTTATTTTCCGGCAAAACGGCGTCCAAATCCGTCACCATCGGCAGGCACGCCATCAAAAAAGGACAGAAAATCCCCGACGAGGTCCTGCAAAAATTGTCCACCAGGGATTTGGTGAAACTGTCCGCCAAGGGTGTTGACCCGGCGGTGGCGCAGGAAATCGAAGCCGACGCCAAGGAGCAAATCCATATCCTCAAAACCATGATCCAGGAAAAAATCGCCAAATTAAAAAAAGGCGATGACTTGCCCCCGGGCGTCATCAAGCTGGTGAAGGTTTATGTGGCCATGAAAAGAAAACTGCAGGTGGGCGACAAGATGGCCGGACGCCACGGCAACAAGGGCGTCGTCTCCAAAATTCTGCCGGAAGAAGATATGCCTTACCTGGAAGACGGCACCCCCGTGGAACTCGTTTTGAATCCGCTTGGGGTTCCTTCCCGGATGAACGTGGGGCAGATCATGGAGACCCATCTGGGAATGGCCGCCCGGGCAAACCGAATGCACGTGGCCAGCCCGGTTTTTGAAGGGGCCACCGAGCAGGACATTCGGGAGTTCCTGAAAAAAGGCGGTTGCTCGGATTCCGGAGAAGTGGTGTTGAGGGACGGGCGCTCCGGCCTGCCCTTTCGACAGCGCGTCATGGTGGGCTACATCTACATGATGAAACTGCATCACCTGGTGGACGACAAAATCCATGCCCGCTCCACCGGCCCCTATTCCCTGGTCACCCAGCAACCGTTGGGCGGCAAGGCGCAGTTTGGCGGACAACGCCTCGGAGAAATGGAAGTCTGGGCGCTGGAAGCTTATGGCGCCGCCTACACCTTGCAGGAAATGCTGACCGTGAAATCCGATGATGTCGAAGGACGCAAACGCATGTACGAAGCAATTGTCAAGGGCGATACCAATCTGGCGCCCAGCTTGCCCGAATCGTTTAACGTTTTGGTCAAGGAGTTGCAAAGCCTGGCTCTGGATGTTGAATTGTTGGAAGCCCCCAAGGAATAATTCCTTGGTGACGGCCGGATTCCCGGTTCGATATTTTGCGAAATTAACAAGTTATTTTAGGAGAAAACCCTTGTGAATAGCTTGAATTTGTTTGAAAAACCAAAAAACCCCATCATGTTCGATGCCATTCGGGTGCGCCTGGCATCCCCGGAAAAAATTCTTTCCTGGTCCTATGGGGAGGTTAAAAAACCGGAAACCATCAATTACCGCACCTTCAAACCCGAGCGGGACGGGTTGTTTTGCGCCAAGATTTTTGGCCCCGTAAAAGATTGGGAGTGCAATTGCGGAAAATACAAGCGCATGAAGCACAAGGGCGTGGTCTGTGAAAAATGCGGCGTCGAGGTCATCCTGTCCAAAGTGCGGCGCGAGCGGCTGGGGCATATCGAGTTGGCCAGCCCCGTGGCTCATATCTGGTTTTTCAAGGGGTTGCCCAGCCGCATCGGCCATGTCCTGGACCTGACACTGAAGGAACTGGAACGCATCATCTATTTTGAAAACTATGTGGTGGTCGACCCCGGCGAATCCGAATTGAAATTCGGCCAGTTGCTGACCGAAGAAGAGTTCCGCGAAGTGGAGCTGGAATTTGCCGACACCTTGAAGGTCATGATTGGCGCCGAGGGCGTTTACGAGCTCCTGCGCAACCTCAACCTGGAGGAACTCGCCGTTTCGCTCCGCGAGGACATGGCGAACACCAATTCCGCGCTCAACAAGAAAAAATATGCCAAGCGTCTTAAAATCGTCGAGGCTTTCCGCCAGTCGGGCAACCGGCCCGAATGGATGATTCTCAAGGTGATCCCCGTTATCCCGCCGGAGCTTCGGCCTCTGGTGCCCCTCGATGGCGGCCGGTTTGCCACCTCCGATTTGAACGACCTCTACCGCAGGGTCATCAACCGCAACAACCGGTTAAAACGGCTGGAAGAACTGCGCGCGCCGCAGATCATTATCCGCAATGAAAAACGCATGTTGCAGGAGGCCGTGTCCGCCTTGTTCGACAACGGACGGCGTGGGCGAACCCTGCGCGGAACCAACAAAAAACCTCTGAAATCCCTGAGCGATATGCTCAAAGGCAAGCAGGGGCGGTTCCGGCAAAACCTGCTCGGCAAACGAGTCGATTATTCCGGACGCTCCGTCATCGTCGTTGGCCCCGAACTCAAATTCCATCAATGCGGGTTGCCCAAAAAAATGGCCGTGGAGCTTTTCAAGCCCTTCATCTTTAACCGCTTGGAGCAAAAAGGCTACGCCACCACCATCAAAACCGCAAAAAAAATGGTGGAACAAGAACGCGCCGAAGTGTGGGAAGTGTTGGAGGAAGTGGTTGAGAAACACCCTATCCTGCTCAACCGTGCGCCCACGCTTCACCGCCTGGGCATTCAGGCGTTCGAGCCGATATTGATCGAAGGCAAGGCCATCCGCCTTCACCCCATGGTGTGCACCGCGTTCAACGCCGACTTCGACGGCGACCAGATGGCCGTCCACGTGCCCTTGTCCATGGAAGCCCAGGTGGAAGCCAAACTGCTGATGCTGTCGCCCAACAATGTCCTTTCGCCCGCAAACGGAAGGCCGATCGCCGTTCCCACGCAGGACATCGTTCTGGGATGTTATTACATGTCCAAGATTCGCGGTGGCGGTTTGGGAGAAAACAAGGTTTTCTCCGGCCCCAAGGAAGTGCGGGTTGCCTTCGATGCCGGCGCCCTGGACTTGCAGGCCAAAATCCTGGTCCGCGTGGAGGGTGTGTTGCAAAACACATCGACCGGACGAATCTTGCTTTACGAAATTCTCCCGAAAGAATTGCCCTTTTCCCTGGTCAACCGGCAAATGGACAAAAAATCCCTGTCGAACCTGGTGTCCAGCGCCTTTAAAGTTCTGGGCCGGGAAAAAACCGTGGCCCTGCTGGACGACGTCAAGGAACTGGGATTCAAGTATGCCGCCGAGGCCGGTATCACCGTTTCCCTCGACTGTATGAAAATCCCGAAAAACAAGAATAACCAGGTGAAAAAATCCAGCGATGAAGTAAATAAAATTTATAAGCAGTATCGCGACGGCCTGATCACCGATGGCGAACGCTATAACAAGGTTATCGATATCTGGGCGCACGCCACGGAAAAAGTGTCCGAGGAAATGTTCCGGGAACTCGAGGATGAAGACGACCGCATTATCCAGGGTCTGGAGAAAAAAGATTTCAACTCCATTTTCATCATGGCCGACTCCGGTGCCCGCGGCAGTTCCCAGCAGATCAGGCAATTGGCCGGCATGAGAGGCTTGATGGCCAAACCCTCGGGAGAGATCATCGAGACCCCCATTACCGCGAATTTCCGCGAGGGTCTCTCCGTGATTCAGTATTTCATTTCCACCCACGGCGCGCGCAAGGGCCTGGCCGATACCGCTCTCAAAACGGCGAATTCGGGTTATCTGACGCGCCGCCTGGTCGACGTGGTCCAGGACATCATCATCCAGGAAGAAGACTGTGGCACCCTCGGCGGCGTGCAAATCACGTCATTGGTGGAGGCCGGCGAAATCATTCAGCCCCTGGGCGAGAGAATTCTCGGCCGTACCGCCCTGGAGCCTGTCGTCGATCCCTTTTCCAACGAAATCCTGGTTCAAGCCAACACCATGATCGACGAAGAAGCCGTGGACCGCATCGAAAACGCCGGTATTGAAAAAATCAAAATCCGCTCGTGCCTCACCTGCGAGTCAAAAAGCGGCCTGTGCATCAAATGTTACGGACGCAACCTCGCCACCGGCGATTGGGTGGAGATTGGCGAACCCGTGGGAGTGACCGCCGCGCAATCCATTGGCGAGCCCGGCACGCAGTTGACCATGCGGACCTTTCATATCGGCGGCACCGCCAGCCGCGTCGTCGAGCAAACCACGCTCAGCGCCAAGAAAGGCGGGATTATTCGGTACGCCGACCTGAAAACCATCAAAAACCAGCACGGTGAAATCGTCGTCATGAACCGCCACGGCAGTCTCGTCATCCAGGATGAAAACGGCAGGGAAAAAGAACGCTATGCCGTCGTTTATGGCGCAAAACTTCTGGTCGCCGACGGGCAGGACGTGAACCCCGGTCAAAACCTTGTGGAATGGGATCCCTACACCAACTCCATATTGACTGAAGTTTCCGGGAAAGTCGTCTTTGGCGATGTAGTTGAAGGCGTTACCATGAAAGAAGATTTCGACGAAATCACCGGTTTGTCCTCAAAAGTCATCATTTCGCACCGCGACGAAAAAAAGCAACCGCGGATATTGATTCAGGACGAGCGGGGCGAAACCCTTCGCTGGTACGTCCTGCCCGCGGGGGCGCATATCAACGCCGCCGAGGGAGAAGCCATTTACGCCGGCGACGTGGTTGCCAAAATCCCGCGTGAAACCACCAAAACCAAGGATATTACCGGCGGCCTGCCCCGGGTGGCGGAGTTGTTCGAGGCCCGGAAACCGCACGAGCAGGCCACCATTTCGGAAATCTACGGTACCGTCAAACTCGGCGACTCCGTTAAGGGTATGCGGAGAGTCGTCGTCGTCAGCGATACCAATGAAGAACGCGAATACCTGATTCCCCTGGGCAAGCATATCAACGTTCATGACGGCGACCGCGTGTCCGCGGGCGAACCCCTTATGGACGGCGCGTCCAACCCGCACGATATCCTGCGGGTGTTGGGGGAAAACGAACTGCAAAAATATTTGGTCAGCGAAGTTCAGGAGGTCTACCGCTTGCAGGGCGTGACGATAAACGACAAGCATATTGAAGTCATTGTCCGGCAAATGTTGCGCCACCTTATCATTGAAGACGTTGGCGATACCTCGTTTCTCCTGGGAGAACAGGTCACTAAAAAACGATTCAATGAAATGAACCGGGAAACCATCAAGAACGGAGGGAAACCCGCAAAGGGCAACCCCATTTTGCTGGGAATCACCCGGTCGTCCCTCAGCACGGAGAGCTTCATCTCCGCCGCATCGTTTCAGGAGACGACACGAGTGCTTACGGAAGTCAGCGTCAGCGGCAAGGAAGACCACCTGACCGGGTTAAAAGAAAATGTGATCATGGGCCGGTTGGTTCCAGCGGGTACCGGTTGCCGTGCCTATACCGGCATCCGCATCGAACAACCCGAAACGGAAGAGCCCGTGGAGAAGAGCGAAGAGGAGGAAGTTGCTGTTACAAATGTGGAATAACTGCATTTTTGGGTTGAATCCATGTTGAAGGAATGATACAATCTTTCCCTCTCCACATCGTTTTTGAAGTTCAATTTCTTTTCAACCCGTTGAATTTAAAAGACGATTAGATTTGGCGGTGATTCGTCTTTGCCGCCTGGGTGGGGGGCTTTATTTTTTTTGGAGGTTAAGCAGTGCCGACAATCAATCAATTGATCCGGTTAGGACGTAAAAAGCCGGTCAAAAAGACGACCAGCCCGGCTTTGAAATCCTGTCCGCAAAAACGCGGGGTCTGCCTGAGAGTTTATACCTCAACGCCGAAAAAACCCAATTCGGCTCTGAGAAAAGTGGCGCGGGTCCGCCTGACCAACGGCATGGAGGTCACCACCTACATCCCGGGAGTCGGGCACAACCTGCAAGAGCATTCCATTGTTATGATCCGTGGCGGGCGCGTCAAGGACCTGCCCGGCGTTCGCTATCATGTGATTCGGGGTACGCTCGACACCTTGGGCGTCGCCAACCGGATGCAGGGCCGCTCCAAATACGGAGCCAAAAAAGCCAAAAAAAGCTAAAAGGATGATCGCGTAATATGGCACGAAGAAGAGAAGCTGAAAAAAGAGAAGTTATCCCGGACCCGAAGTTCCACAATCTCCTTGTGGCACGGTTCATAAATTGTGTCCTCAAAAAGGGGAAAAAAAGTATCGCCGAGAAAATCTTTTACTCGGCCCTGGACCGTATTGAAGAAAAAACCAAGGAAGACCCCCTGAAAGTGTTCAAAAAAGCCGTCGATAACTCCTCGCCGATCCTGGAAGTGCGGTCGCGCCGCGTCGGCGGGGCAACGTACCAGGTTCCCGTGGAAGTCGCCAGCACGCGGCGCATTGCCCTGGGCATTCGCTGGCTGATCAGCAACGCGCGCGGTCGGGCGGGAAAAAGCATGTCCGAAAAACTCTCCGGTGAACTTCTGGACGCCTATAACAACACCGGTGGCGCCGTCAAAAAGAAGGAAGATGTTCATCGCATGGCCGAGGCCAACAAGGCCTTCGCGCATTACCGGTGGTAATAAGTTGCCGTTGAAAAAAGGATATCGTTTGTGAGTACAATTAAGGACCTCAGTAAAATCAGGAATATCGGCATCATCGCCCATATCGACGCGGGGAAAACCACGACGACGGAGCGGATACTCTATTATACCGGTAAAAGCCACAAAATCGGCGAAGTGCACGACGGCACCGCCACCATGGATTATATGGAGCAGGAGCAGGAGCGGGGAATCACCATCACCTCCGCCGCCACCACCTGCTTCTGGCTGAAACACCAGATCAACATCATCGATACCCCGGGCCACGTCGATTTCACCGCGGAAGTGGAGCGTTCCCTGCGTGTGCTCGACGGTGTCATCGGCGTATTCTGCGCCGTTGGCGGAGTACAGCCCCAGTCGGAAACCGTCTGGCGCCAGGCCATCAAGTACAACGTGCCGCGGATCGGGTTCATCAACAAAATGGACCGAACCGGCGCGGATTTCCTGGGTTGCGTCGATCAGATGAAGAAACGGCTGAACGCCAAAACCGTGCTCTTGCAATTGCCCCTGGGAGCCGAAGGCGAGTTTTCGGGCGTCATCGACCTGGTGCGAATGCGTGCCTGCGTCTATCCGGACAGCGTGGGCCGGGGAGAGGTTTTCAAGGATGAGCCTGTCCCGGAAGCATATCTCGAGCAGGCCCGGCACTACCGCGAGCAGTTGATCGAAGCGGTTTCCGACGTTGATGACAACATTATGGAAAAATACCTCGCCGGCGAGGAGGTTTCCCAGGAAGAAATTCGCAACGCGCTTCGCAAGGGAACCCTTGACTTGGCCTTTACGCCGATTCTCTGCGGGGCGGCTTTCAAGGACAAGGGCATTCAGCAATTGCTCGACGCCGTTGTGCATTACCTGCCCTCTCCCCTGGACTTGCCGGAACTGGAAGGCCTTAATCCCAATGACCGGGAAACGGTTCGGCGCAAGGCGGACGATAAAGAGCCCCTGACGGCCCTGGTCTTTAAAATCATCACCGACCCATTCGTTGGCCAATTAGCTTACGTCCGCGTTTATTCAGGTGTATTGAAGAGCGGCTCCTACGTTTACAACTCCGCCAAAAACCGGCGCGAGCGCGTCGGGCGAATCCTCCGCGTTCACGCCAGCAAGAGAGAAGAAATCCAGTCGGTCGGCGCGGGCGACATCGCCGCCGCCATCGGCCTGAAAAACTCATTTACCGGCGACACCCTCTGCTTGCAGGAGGCGCCGGTGCTTCTGGAATCCATCGAGTTTCCGGAACCGGTGATCTCCGTTGCCATCGAACCCTCCACCAAGGCTGAGCAGGAGAAACTGTCCAAATGCCTCGGCAAACTTCAGCAGGAAGACCCCACATTCGACGTCAAGATCGATCACGAAACCAACCAAACCATCATTTCCGGAATGGGGGAATTGCATCTGGAGATTCTGGTGGACCGTATGCGGCGGGAATTTTCGCTCGACGTCGCCGTCTCCAAGCCCCAGGTTGCGTATAAAGAATCCATCACGCGCGAAGTCGAGGAAGACTACCGGTACGTCAAGCAAAGCGGCGGTCGCGGCCAGTATGGCCACGTAAAGATCCGGTTGTCGCCGCGGCCTCGAGGCGGAGGATTCGAGTTCGTCAACAAAATCGTCGGTGGCGCGATTCCGAAGGAATTCATCCCCGCCGTTCAAAAAGGCGTTATCGAGGCCATGAACCGCGGTGTGTTGTGTGGATATTCCGTCGTCGATGTCGGAGTGACCTTGGTGGACGGGTCTTACCACGAGGTGGACTCGTCGGAAATGGCCTTCAAAATCTGCTCGTCCATTGCCTTTCGCAATGCCTGCAAAAAGGCCACCCCCATTTTGCTCGAACCGATTATGGAGGTGGAGGTGGTCACGCCGGAGGATTTTATGGGAGACGTCATCGGCAACCTGAACGCCAAGCGCGCCAAAATCAAGGAGCTGGCGGAGCGGGCCGGTGCCAAAGTGATTCGGGCGGAAGTGCCGCTCTCGGGGATGTTCGGTTACTCCACCGACCTGCGGTCGACCACCCAGGGACGGGCCAATTTCACCATGGAGTTTCTGAAGTATGAACCTATTCCGCCCCACCTGACGGATGAACTCGTCGCCAAGACGACGGGAGCGCGTAGCGAAAAAGTAGCGGTGTAACCTTTTCATAACATTTTGGGAGTAAGACCGACATGGCAAAAGAGAAATTTGTTCGAGATAAACCGCATTTGAATGTTGGCACGATCGGACACGTTGACCACGGAAAAACCACGCTGACCGCGGCGATTACCGAAGTTTTATCCAAAAAGGGGATGGCCGATTATATTCCTTTTGATCAGATCGATAAAGCGCCGGAAGAAAAGGACCGCGGGATCACCATCGCCATCGCCCATGTGGAGTATAAAACCGAAAACCGGCACTACGCGCATGTCGATTGCCCCGGTCACGCCGATTACGTTAAAAACATGATCACCGGAGCCGCGCAAATGGACGGAGCGATCCTCGTCTTGAGCGCCGCCGACGGCCCCATGCCGCAAACCCGCGAGCATATCCTGCTTGCCCGGCAGGTCGGTGTGCCGCGAATTGTCGTCTTTATGAACAAGGTAGACATGGTGGACGACGAGGAGCTTCTGGAACTCGTGGAAATGGAAGTACGGGAACTGCTCAGTAGCTACGAATTCCCCGGAGACGATATCCCCGTCATCCGCGGTAGCGCCCTGCAAGCCCTGGAAAACCCGACGGACGAAGCCAAAAGCAAATGCATCTGGGACCTGATGGCGGCCATCGACGAGTATTTCCCGCTTCCCAAGCGCGATGTGGACAAACCGTTCCTGATGCCGATTGAAGATATCTTCAGCATTTCCGGTCGCGGAACCGTGGCCACCGGCCGCGTCGAAAGCGGAAAACTTAAAGTGGGCGACGAAGTGGAAATCGTCGGCATTCGGGACACCACCAAAACCGTCTGCACCGGCGTGGAAATGTTCCGCAAGCTCTTGGATTACGGTGAAGCGGGCGATAATATCGGCGCCCTCCTCCGAGGCACCAAACGCGATGAAATCGAACGCGGCCAGGTGCTCGCACAGCCGGGATCCATTACCCCGCACACCAAGTTCAAGGCGGAAGTGTATATCTTGAAAAAAGAAGAAGGCGGTCGTCATACGCCCTTCTTCAACGGCTACCGGCCGCAATTCTATTTCCGGACCACCGACGTTACCGGCGTGGTTACCCTCAATCCTGGCGTCGAAATGGTGATGCCTGGAGATAACGTCTCCGTCGAGGTCAACCTGATAACCCCCATCGCCATGCAAAAGGAACTGCGCTTTGCCATCCGGGAGGGCGGCAGAACCGTCGGCGCCGGAGTGGTTAGTGAAGTTATTGAATAATGAATAATCAAAAAATCAAGATCAGGCTGAAGGCCTACGACCATAAACTGTTGGACCGGTCGGTCGGCGAAATTGTCGAGACCACCAAGCGCACGGGCGCCAAGGTGGTCGGCCCGATACCCTTGCCGACGATTAAAAACAAGTGGACCGTGCTTCGGTCCCCGCATGTCGACAAAAAATCCCGGGAGCAGTTTGAGATTCGGACGCACAAAAGAATCCTCGAAATTCTCGAACCCACTCCGCAAACCGTCGATGCCTTGATGAAGCTGGACCTGTCCGGCGGGGTCGATATCGAAATCAAGCTTTAGGAGAAACCCGGCTTGCCGGGATGCGTGCAGTAATATGAAAAGTTTGTTGGGAAAAAAAATAGGCATGACCCAGGTCTTTACCGACAAGGGAGTCTGCGTTCCCGCGACCTTCGTCCAGGTGGAACGTTGCGTTCCCGTTCTCAAGCGGACCCGGGAAAAGGACGGTTACGAAGCCGTACTGCTCGCCTATGGTGAAAGGAAGCGCAAACACACCAACAAACCCTTGCAAGGATTTTATGACCAGCTTAAAACCGAGCCGGCCAGGCTCTTGACGGAATTTAAAAACGAAACCCTGGACGACGAGGAATTGGGCAAACCCCTCAAGGCGGATATGTTTAATGAGGGAGACAGTGTCAGCGTGGTGGGCACGTCCAAGGGAAAAGGTTTTTCCGGCGTCTTCAGGCGGTTTGGTTTCGGCGGCAATCCCGCGTCCCGGGGGGCTCATGAGTCCTATCGCGGCGGCGGATCCATCGGTTGCCATACCTATCCCGGGAAAGTTTTCAAAGGAAAGAAAATGCCCGGAAGAATGGGCGGAGAAACAGTCCACGTTCGCAACCTGAAAATCGTTCGCGTGGATAAGGACAACAATGTGTTGCTGATAAAGGGAGCAGTGCCCGGAGCCAACGGACAGATTGTTCGAATCACCCGTTGGCGGAGCGCCAAAACTTGAACGCCATGCCGCAACTCGATGTGATCGACATCAACAACCAGAAAATCGGCATCATTGAAGTCTCTTCGGAGGTCTTCGACGTGCCCATCAAGGATCATCTGGTGCATCAGTACGTGGTCGGCCAGTTGGCCGCGCGCCGGCGGGGAACCGCCGCCACCAAGCAGAGTATGTCCGAGTTGCGCGGCACCGGGAAAAAACCCTGGCGGCAAAAGGGGACCGGCAGGGCGCGCGCGGGGAGTTTCCGGTCGCCTCTCTGGCGCGGCGGCAGAACGGTTTTCGGCCCCTCTCCCAGGGATTACGCTCTCAAGATGTCCAAAACAAACAAGAAAAAAGCCCTCAAATCCGTCCTCACCGAGCGCCTGCAAAACAGCCGGCTCACGGTCATGGATCAGATTGTCATCGAACAGCCCAAAACCAAGGTCGGCGTCGCTTTTTTGAAATCCATGGGATTCCCCGCCAAAACCCTTTTTCTCCTCGCGGAAAAAAATCCTAACCTGGAGTTGGCGGTGCGCAACATCCCGCATGTTAACGTGCTGAAAGTTGAGGGGCTGAATGTTTTCGACCTGCTGGCGCACGATAAAATCGTCTGCACCCGGGAAACATTGAAAAAAATCGAGGAGCGGTTGAACTGATGAGCGATTATCATTGGATCATAGAAAAACCCCTGATCACCGAAAAGAGCATGGAAATGCTCCACGCAAACAACTGGGTGGCGTTTGCCGTACACAGAAAAGCCAACAAAATCCAGATCAAAACCGCCGTGGAAAAAATTTTTAATGTGAAAGTGTTGTGCGTCAATACCGTCAGGGTCGGCGGTAAGCTCAAGCGCTTCGGGCGCACCCTGGGCAGGGCCAAGGATTGGAAAAAAGCGCTAGTGCGGTTGAAGGAAGGCGATAAAATCGAGATTTTCGAAGGAGTCTGAGCGCCGTTATGGCTACAAGAAAGTTAAAACCGACATCACCGGGCGTCCGGTTTCAGACCATTTCCGGATTCGAGGAAGTGACCCGGTCCGCTCCTGAAAAAAGCCTGCTGGTCTCTCTGCCCAAGCGGGGAGGGCGCAACAACCACGGGCGGATTACCGCCAAAAGGCGCGGTGGCGGCCATAAAAAACTTTACCGGCGTGTCGATTTTAAAAGAAACAAGGACGGGGTGCCCGGGCGGGTGGCCGGTATCGAGTACGATCCCAACCGCTCTGCCTACATCGCCCTGGTAGTCTATCGGGATGGAGAAAAACGCTACATCCTCGCCCCTGCCGGCGTGACCGACGGACACCCGGTGGCCTCCGGAACGAGCGCCGAGATACGGCCCGGAAATTGCCTGCCGTTGAACGATATCCCCTTGGGAACGCTGGTCCACAATATCGAAATGCGGCCCGGAAAGGGCGCCCAGCTGGTGCGTAGCGCTGGAGCCTTTGCGCGCCTGATGGCCAAGGAAGGCAAGTACGCCACCGTCAAACTGCCTTCCGGAGAAGTCCGCCAGGTCGTCTTGCAGTGCCGGGCCACCGTCGGCACCGTGGGCAATGTCGAGCATGAAAATATTTCCTACGGCAAGGCCGGAAGGATTCGATGGATGGGAAGGCGTCCCCGGGTGCGGGCCGTTGTGATGAATCCCGTCGATCACCCCATGGGGGGCGGCGAAGGCCGGTCTTCCGGCGGCAGACACCCTTGCAGTCCCTGGGGACAGCCGGCCAAGGGCGCCAAAACGCGCAAGGTCCGCAAGCCGTCCAGTAAATTTATCGTCAGTCGAAGAAAAAAATAACCCGCTGAACCGTGTAACGAGGGGCTATGCCGAGATCATTAAAAAAAGGGCCGTTTATTGATGAATATCTGGTCAAGAAAATTGAGGAGATGAATCGCATCCGGGACAGGAAAATCATCAAAACCTGGTCTCGCCGGTCGACAATTTCGCCGGATTTCGTGGGGCATACCCTGGCGGTTCATAACGGAAAAAAATTCATTCCGGTTTTTATAACCGAAAACATGGTGGGGCATAAGCTGGGAGAGTTTTCTCCGACGCGCACCTTCAGGGCTCATAGCGGCACCTCGAAGAAAGCCCCGCCGCCCAAGGGTTGAGAAACCGCCCTTGTCGCAAAGGTCTGAGACATGGAAATCAAGGCAAAATTGAAACATACCCATTCCACCCCGAGGAAAGCGCGTTTGGTCGCCGACTTGATTCGCGGGAAGAACGTTAACGATGCAATGAATATCCTGGCGTTCACCCCGAAAAAAGCCGCGCAAACCATTCAGAGGCTTTTGAAATCGGCCGTTGCCAACGCCGAGGAAAATCATCAGGTCCTCGATGTGGACGATTTGTACGTCAAGAGCATTCGGGTGGACAAGGGCGTGATGTGGAAACGGCAGACCCCTCGGGCACGGGGGATGGCCACGCCCATCCTGAAACGGATGAGCCACATCACCATTATTTTGGACGAAAAATAAATCTGGAGGAACCCGCGTGGGTCAAAAAGTTCATCCTATAGGATTTCGGCTGGGTATCAACAAAACCTGGTCGTCCAACTGGTATGCCAAGAAAAGCTACACGGAATATTTGCACGAGGATATCCGGATCAGGAAGTACATCACTAAAACCCTTTCCCATGCCGGGATATCGAGGGTGGAGATTGAGCGCTCCAGCAATCGGTTGCGCGTTAACATCCATACCGCGCGGCCCGGAATCATCATCGGCAAGAAAGGGTTGGAAGTTGACCGGTTGAAGGAAGAGCTTCAGAGGATCATCCCCGGCAAGCAGTTCAACCTGAACATCAAGGAAATCCGCCGGGCGGAAGTTGACGCGCCCCTGATCGCCCAGAATATCGCCCTGCAGTTGGAGAAAAGGATTTCATTCCGCCGGGCCATGAAAAAAGGCGTCATCTCGGCCTTGCGGTTTGGCGCCAAAGGGATCAAGGTGCGGTGTTCCGGAAGGCTGGGCGGCGCGGAAATCGCCCGCGATGAATGGTACCGAGAAGGCCGCGTGCCGTTGCATACCCTGCGCGCCGATATCGATTACGGCACCGCCCGGGGCCAAACGACTTATGGAGTCATCGGAATCAAGGTTTGGGTTTACAAGGGAGATATTTTGCCGGAAATCCAGGCGCCTCCCGTTAAGGCGGAAACTGCCGAATAACCGGCGCCGGCAAGTCCGGCGGTTTCCCGGCGCCCCAGGGGCCGGAACCACCCGCATAGGAGATTTTGTGCTGTGTTGATGCCCAAAAAAGTCAAGTACCGCAAGCGCCATAAAGGCCGCATGAGAGGAGTTGCCTTTCGTGGTGGCGAGCTGAGTTTCGGTTCGTTCGGTTTGCAGGCCGTTTCCTGCGGCCGCATCACCGACCGCCAGATTGAGGCCGCGCGTATTGCCATGACCCGTCATGTGAAAAGAGGCGGGAAAATCTGGCTGAGAATTTTCCCGGATAAACCGGTGTCCAAAAAACCCGCCGAAACCCGGATGGGCAAGGGCAAGGGCAATCCGGAGTTCTGGGTGACCGTGGTCCGGCCCGGAAGAGTTCTCTATGAAATGGAAGGTGTGCCGCGGGATATTGCCAAGGAAGCGTTTCGCCTGGCCGCCCACAAGCTTCCGGTACCCACGCGGTTTATCGAAAAACATTGAGCCACGAAAAAAACAGTTGAACTATGAAAACCAGTGAAATCAGAGACCTCTCGGACAGGGAACGGGAAGACAAGATTCGCGATTTGCAAGAAGAGCTTTTTAATTTGAAGTTTCAACTGGCGACCGGAAAAATTGAAAACCCCAGTCAACTGCGGTTGCTCCGCCGGGATATTGCGAAGATCAAAACGATTCAACATGAACAAGTTTCCCGCGCCAAAACGGAAGCGGAAAATAACCAGAGTCCTCAGCAAGCCGCGGAGTAAATCCGAATCCGCGCTTGCCTGAAGAGGGGCAAACCGGTTGCTGTTGCCATAAATGAAAAAGGATGTACGCCGATGGGAAATGGATCGACCAGGCCAAAAAGCCGAAAAAGCATGATCGGACAGGTTGTCAGTAACAAGATGGACAAAACCGTGGTCGTGGTTGTGGAAAGAAAGTTCAACCACCCCGTGTTTAAAAAAGTCGTCAAAAGCAACAAAAAATATAAAGTCCACGACGAACGCAACGAATGTAAGGTCGGCGACCTGATTCAAATTCTCGAGTGCCGCCCGTTGAGCAAGGAAAAACGCTGGCGCTTGCTGGAAGTCGTCAAGAGAGCGGTAGTCGCCGAGGTCAAGGGGAAGAAATGATTCAACTGCGCACAGTGCTTGAGGTCGCGGACAATTCCGGCGCCAAGAAAGTCCAATGTATCAAGGTGTTGGGCGGGTCCAACCGCCGGTATGCGAGGATCGGAGATATCATTGTCGTCAGCGTCAAGGAGGCCGAACCGCATTCCCCGGTCAAAACGGGCGAGGTCAAAAAAGCCGTGGTGGTTCGAACCCGCAAGGAAATACGGCGGCCCAACGGGTCTTATATCAAATTCGACAACAATGCCGCCGTGCTGGTCTCCGATACCAAGGAACCCCTGGGAACCCGCATCTTCGGGCCCGTAGCGCGGGAATTGCGCGGCAAACGGTTCATGAAAATTATTTCACTTGCGCCCGAGGTACTATGACGGTCGGCGAAAAATCGAAACAGCATCTGAAAAAAGACGATATTGTGCAAGTTATTGCCGGCAAGGAAAAGGGCAAGAAGGGAAAAGTCCTCGCCCTGTTTCCTGAAGAAAACCGGCTGACCATTGAAAAGCTCAATATGCTGAAACGGCACGTCAAGCCGGACAAGAAAAACACCCAGGGCGGGATTCTGGAACGTGAAGGCAAAATCGCTCTCTCCAATGTCCTGCTGGTGTGCGACAAGTGCGGCAAGGGGGTGCGCGTCAGGAGAAAAAGGCTCGAAGACGGCAAGCGGGTCCGGGCGTGCAAAAAATGCGGCGAGGTTATCGATAAAGTTTAACAACAGCTCTCCTTGGCGGGGGGAGTAACAAGCGGGCCGGAAAAAAACGACAATGTCCAATTTGAAAAAAAATTACGACGAAAAGCTCAAGGCGCAAATCCAGAAGGAACTGGGCCTGAAAAATATCATGCAGGTTCCCCGGCTGGAAAAAATCGTCGTCAATATCGGTTTGGGAGAAGCTTTGCAGAATCCCAAGCTGATCGAGTCGGGAGTGAACCAGTTGAAAATCATTGCCGGCCAGGCCCCCGTGGTTACCCGGTCCAAAAAGGCCATTTCCAATTTCAAGCTTCGCGAGGGAGTGGCTATCGGAGTGCGGGTGACTCTGCGCCGGGGAAGAATGTATGACTTTTTCGAGCGTCTGGTTTCTTTTGCCCTGCCCCGGGAGCGCGACTTCAAGGGCCTGTCGCCGCGCTCGTTTGACGGCCGCGGAAACTACACCATCGGCCTGAAAGAGCAGTTGATTTTCCCGGAAATCGAATATGACAAGATCGAGAAAATCAAGGGATTGAACATCACACTTTGCACCAGCGCCAAGACGGATGAAGAAGGCCGGTGCCTTTTGCAAATACTGGGACTGCCCCTGCGCCGGAACTGAAACAATCCGTGCGGCGGGTGAGTCGAGAGAATTTGATTTATGGCGAAAAAATCGTTAATCGCAAAAGCCGAGCGCAAACCGAAGTTCAAGGTCCGGCAGTACAATCGTTGTCGAATCTGCGGCCGGCCTCGGGGCTATCTGCGGAAGTTCGGCATGTGCCGAATCTGTTTCCGGTCGCGGGCTCTGCTGGGCGAAATTCCCGGCGTGAACACATCGAGCTGGTGAAACCCGGCGCCCCGGCGCCGCTTCCGACCCGGAATTTTCAAGACTTTTGAGGAGTGTAATCGGATTATGTCAATGACCGACCCCATCGCGGACCTGTTTACCCGTCTGCGAAACGCGATTATGGCGCACCACGACAAATTGGATGTTCCTAATTCCAATATGAAGACCCGTATCGCCGAAATTTTGAGGGAAGAAGGATTCATCAAAAATTTCAAGACGATGACAGATAACAAGCAGGGCGTCCTGAGGCTCTATTTGAAGTACCAGGGCGAGGAATCCGTAATCCGCGGGATCAAAAGAATCAGCAAGCCGGGGAGACGCGCCTATGTTAAAAAAGACGCCGTTCCCAACGTGTTGAACGGTCTGGGCGTGGCGATTATTTCCACTTCCGCCGGGGTGATGACTGACCGCTCCGCCAGGGAAAAAGGCGTCGGCGGCGAGGTCTTGGGTTGCGTTTGGTAAATCGAGGAATAAGATAAAATGTCGAGAGTCGGAAAGCTTCCGGTGCCTCTGCCCCAGGGAGTAGAATTTAAATTGGATAATGGCTTGGCCCGGGTCAAGGGACCCAAGGGACAATTGCAACGCAAGTTGCACCCCAATATGAAAATCGAAGTGGACAAGGGGGAAATCCGGGTCATTCGTCCCAACGATGAGCGGTTGAACAGAGGGTTGCATGGGCTTACCCGAACCCTGATCAACAACATGGTTGTCGGCGTCACCCAGGGTTATACCAAAGTCCTCAACATTGTCGGAGTGGGATACAAGGTTGAGCAGAAGGGAAAAGACCTGGTATTGCAATTGGGGTATTCCCATCCGATCAATTATCCCGTGCCGGAGGGAATCGAGTTTCAGGTGGATTCCAAGAAAAATACCGTTGCCGTCACCGGCATCGACAAGGAAAAGGTTGGGCAGGTTTCCGCGGTAATCAGGAGTTTCAGGCCTCCGGAACCCTATAAGGGCAAGGGAGTCATGTACGCGGATGAGAAAATCAGAAGAAAAGCCGGCAAGGCCGCCGCGGGTGCGGGTGGCTGACAGGAGTTGATGAATGTCTGTTTGTATGCGTTACAAGTTGAGACTCCGGCGTAAGCTTCACGTAAAACGCCGGGTTCAAAGAAACAAGAACAAACTGCGGTTGTCCGTATTCAAAAGCGCAAGTCATATTTACGCCCAGATTATGGATGACATTCAGAATAAAACCCTGGTGTCCGCATCCACGGTGTCCAAGGAATTTAGAACCACCCGGAAACACGGCGGCAACATCGCCGCCGCGCGGTGGGTCGGACAAACCCTGGGCAAAAAAGCCGTGGAGCAGGGGATCAAGGAACTCTATTATGACCGCAACGGTTTTATTTATCACGGGCGTGTCAAGGCGTTGGCCGATGCCGTAAGAGAGGCGGGAGTCAAATTTTAACCCCGCGGCCGGTTCACAAGAGCCGACAGCCTTGGGAGGATTCATTGCAGAAACAAACCGAAAACAAACCGGAATTAATCGACAAACTGGTGACCATCAAGCGCGTCGCCAAAGTGGTGAAAGGCGGACGCCGGTTCAGCTTCAGCGCCCTGGTCGTTGTCGGCGACAAAAGCGGCAAGGTCGGCTGGGGGCTTGGCAAGGCCAACGAAGTGCCGGAGGCGATCCGCAAGGGAATTGAAAAAGCCCGAAAAAATTCGATTGCCGTCAGCCTGGACGGGCACACCATCCCGCACGAGGTCATCGGCAAATACGGCGCCGGACGGGTGTTGTTGAAACCTGCTTCCCGAGGCACCGGATTGATTGCCGGCGGCGCCGTTCGCGCCGTTCTGGAAGCGGTGGGCGTCAAGGACATCCTGACAAAATGTTTGAGAACCAACAACCCGCACAACGTGGTCAAGGCCACTATCCAGGGGTTGACATGCTTGCGCGCCGCCAAACAGTTGGCGGAGTTGCGTGCGAAACCAAAATCAAAATAAACCGGAACAGTCGAAATGCTTTCATTGTCCAGTTTGAAACCCGCGGCGGGAACCCGAAAAAACAGGAAAAGAATCGGCCGCGGCGTTGGGTCCGGTACCGGCAAAACATGCGGTAAGGGGCAGAAAGGCCAGAAGTCGCGTTCCGGCAAGGGAATTCATCCCTGGTTTGAGGGCGGGCAGATGCCTTTGCAACGCCGTCTCCCCAAGCGCGGGTTTACCAACATATTTAAAAAATCATTCGAAGTCGTGAACCTTTCGCGGTTTGCCAAAATCGACACCCAGGAGCCCGTGACGCCGGAACTAATGAAAGCAAAAGGACTGATCAAAAAGTCGGGTCCCGTCAAAATCCTGGGCAACGGCGACCTGGCCGGAGCCCTGACCATTCATGCACACAAATTCAGCAAATCAGCCTTGAAAAAAATTGAAAAATCCGGCGGAAAGGCCGTAGTCCTTTAATGAGCGGAGCGCAAGGGTTTGGGAATATTTTCAGGATTCCGGAGCTGAAAAGGCGCGTCCTTTTCACGCTGGGGATCCTGGCCGTTTACCGCATTGGGGCGCATATTCCCACGCCGGGAATCGACTCCGCCGCGCTGGCCGAGGTGTTTGCCAGAACCCAGGGAACCATTCTGGGTTTTTTCGATATGTTCTCCGGCGGGGCCTTGAGGCGCTTGACCATCTTCGCGCTGGGCATTATGCCCTACATCAGCGCCTCCATCATTTTGCAGTTGATGACGATTATTTCCCCCTACCTCGCGCGATTGAAAAAAGAGGGCGAACAGGGGCAAAAGAAAATCACCCAATACACTCGTTATGGCACGGTCGTTTTAAGCATGATTCAAAGCTCGGGCATCAGCGTGGGACTCGAAGCCATGAAAAGCCCGTCGGGCGCCGCTATCGTGCCCATGCCGGGCTGGTCGTTTCGGTTTATGACGATTCTGACCCTCACCGCCGGAACCTGTTTTATCATGTGGCTCGGCGAACAAATTACCGAAAGAGGTATCGGCAACGGCATTTCATTGATCATTTTTTCAGGCATCGTGGCGGGTACGCCGGCGGCAATCTTTCAATCCATGGATTTGATGGGCACCGGCGAGTTACAGCCCCTGATCGTGCTTTTCCTTCTCGTTTTCATGGCGTTCGTGGTCGGCGCCATCGTTTTTACCGAGGGGGGGCAACGCAGGATACCCATCCAATATGCCAAACGAGTCGTCGGACGAAGAATCATGGGCGGGCAAAGCACCCATCTGCCCCTGAAGGTCAATACCTCCGGCGTCATTCCGCCGATTTTTGCCTCTTCCATCATCATGTTTCCGGCCACCATCGCCCAGTTTATCGACCACCCCTGGATGCAAACCATTTCCGCATCGTTGACGCCCGGAACGATTTTTTACAGCTTGATTTTCATCGGCGCCATCTTTTTCTTTTGCTATTTTTACACCGCGGTCATTTTCAATCCCGTGGACGTGTCGGACAATATGAAAAAATACGGGGGATACGTGCCCGGAATCCGGCCCGGAGCCAAAACCTCGGACTACATTGACACGATTCTTTCCCGAATAACCTTTTATGGTGCATGTTATCTTTCTTTGGTCTGCATTTTGCCGGATTATTTGATAAAATATTTCAACATCCCCTTCTATTTTGGAGGCACCAGCCTGCTTATCGTGGTGGGGGTTTCGCTTGATACCATGCAACAAATCGAATCCCACTTGGTTATGAGAAACTATGATGGGTTCATCAAGAAAGGCAGATTGCGAAGTCGTCGGGGATAGGGGGTTATGCGGTTGATCCTTTTGGGACCGCCGGGGGCCGGCAAGGGAACTCAGGGGAAAAAGTTGCGGGGCAAATATGATATCCCGCAAATTTCCACGGGGGACATCCTTCGGGCCGCCGTGGAAAACGGCACCCCTCTGGGGGGAAAAGCAAAAGCGTTCATGGACGCGGGACAATTAGTGCCCGACGAAATTGTGGTGGGTTTGATCAAGGAAAGAATTAAACAAAAAGACTGCGCGAAAGGATACATTCTGGATGGGTTTCCGCGAACTATCGTGCAGGCGGAAAAACTGTCCGAAACCTTGAAAGAAATGAAACAGACTATAGACTCCGTTATAGAAATTACCGTCGATCACGAAGAGCTGGTGACCCGCCTGACCGGACGGTCCACCTGTCGGGACTGTGGGGCGATGTACCATCAGGTGTCCCATCCGCCACGGCAACCGGGAGTCTGCGACGATTGCGGAGGCGGCTTGTACCAGCGCCCCGATGACAACGAAGAAACGATTCGCAAGCGGCTGGAAGTCTATGAAAATGAAACGGCCCCTTTAAAGGATTTTTATTCTAAACAGGGGAACTTGAAAACAACCACCGGCCAGGGATCCGAAGAGGAGATATTCAGCCGAGTTTGCGCGCTGGTGTCCTGATTATGTCCAAGGAAGATTCCATAGAGGTGGAGGGTACGGTGACCGAACCCCTCCCCAATGCCATGTTCCGGGTGGAACTGGAAAACGGACACAAGATTCTGGCGCATATTTCCGGCAAGATGCGGATGCACTTCATCCGCATTCTACCCGGTGACAAAGTGAAGGTACAGCTTTCCCCTTATGATTTGAGTCGAGGGCGCATTACTTACCGTTACAAATAAATCGATGGAGCACAGGACATGAAAGTTCGATCTTCAGTAAAACCGATTTGCAACAAGTGCAAGGTGATCCGCCGGCGGGGCGTCGTGCGGGTGCTTTGCGAGAACCCCAAACACAAACAACGACAAGGTTAATTCATAAGCAAAGGACCGGTATATGGCGAGAATTGCGGGCGTAGACATTCCAAGCGACAAACGGGCTATTATTGCCTTGACCTATATCTTTGGCATCGGCAGAACCGCCTCCGGTCAAATTCTGGAAAAGGCCGGTGTGTCGCCGGACATGCGTGTTAAAGACCTGACCGAAGGCGATATCACCCAAATCCGCTCCATCATCGAAAAAGATTACGAAGTGGAGGGAGACCTCCGGCGCGCCATCAACGTCAACATCAAACGCTTGATGGATATCGGCAGTTACCGGGGGTTGCGTCATCGAAAAGGACTGCCCGTGCGCGGACAACGGACACATACCAATTCCCGGACCCGCAAAGGTCCGAAAAAAACCGTCGGTTCCAAACCCAAAAAAAAATAACAGGTGATTCATGGCAAAAAGTAAAACCACCAAGGTTGGCAAAAAGAAACAAAAGACCGCTCCAGAGATGGGCATTGCCCATGTACAGGCGACGTTCAATAACACCATTATTACCATCTCCGACACTTCAGGCAATGTGATCGCTTGGTCCAGCGCCGGAGCCCAGGGGTTTAAGGGATCGAGAAAAAGCACTCCCTTTGCCGCCCAGACCGCCGCCGAAAAAGCCGGGAGAAAAGCGCTGGACCTGGGAATGAAAAAACTGGAAGTGCACATCAAAGGGCCCGGCGCCGGCAGAGAGTCCTCCATTCGGGCGCTCCAGACCGTCGGCATGGAAATCACCGTGATACGCGACAGAACGCCCATCCCTCACAACGGATGCAGGCCCAGAAAACGCAGACGGGTTTAACCACACACTGTTTAAAGGAGGAAATCGGAAGTTGGCAAGATATCGAGGTTCGGTTTGTCGTTTGTGCCGTCGGGAAGGCATTAAATTGTTCTTGAAAAGCGAGCGGTGTGTGACCGCCAAGTGCGCTATCGAAAAGCGCGCCTATGCCCCGGGAGTGCACGGCCAGAGCAGAAGAAGAAAATTCTCCGAATATGGAACACAGTTGAGGGAAAAACAAAAAGTGCGGAGAATTTATGGGATCCTGGAAAAACAGTTCAGGAAATACTTCGCCGCCGCCGACAGAAAAAAAGGCGTCACCGGAGAAAACCTGTTGCAGACCCTTGAATTGCGCTTCGACAACGTGGCGTATCGCCTGGGGTTTGCCGGCTCACGAAATGCCGCGCGGCAGATGGTACTGCACAACCATCTCATGATCAATGGAAAAAGAGTCAATATCCCCTCCTATATTGTGAAACAAGGCGATGTCATTGCTCCGGCCCCCAACAAGCTCAACAAGAAGCTGATGCAGGCCGCCTTGGAAAAAATGAAAACTCATACGGCCCCGCAGTGGTTGGCTTTCGACCCTGAAACAAATCAGGGAATTGTGCAGGCGTTGCCGGTTCGGGAGGATATCACTCTGCCCATCGAGGAACAGTTGATCGTCGAGCTCTACTCGCGTTAGCCTTGCGCCCGGGGGTGACGTCAAGCGGGGCCTAACAAAAGAAAGCTTTTAGTAGCTCATGAAATTTCGGATAAGATAACCGTATTGGAGGTTTTATTGTATGGGGTATGAGATTGTTAAACCCAAACGACTGGAGTTTGATAAGAAATCCAGGACAGATCATTACGCAAAATTTACCGCTGGACCTTTTGAGCGGGGTTTTGGGATTACCGTCGGCAACTCGTTGCGCAGGATGTTGCTGTCTTCCATTCAGGGCGCCGCCATTGTCGGAGTGAAATTCGAAGGCATTTATCACGAGTTTTCCTCCATCCCCGGCGTTGTCGAGGATGTCACCGATATCATCCTCAACCTGAAGCAGGTCAGGCTCAAATTCAACGGGGACAGCGACATCAAACGGCTTTACCTGAAAGCGGACCAGCCCGGGAAAATATTGGCCAAACATGTTAGCGCCGACGCGGACATTTGTTTGCTGAACCCGGATTTCCACATCGCCACCATCGACAGCAACGGCAAACTGGATATTGAGATGATTGTCCGCAAGGGCCTGGGCTATGTTCCCGCCGAGCAACAGGTCTTCGAGGAGGAGTCCGTTCACTTGATCCCTATCGACGCCATTTTTTCGCCCATAGAGAAAGTGACCTTTCACGTCGAAAATACCCGCGTGGGCCAGTCCTCGGACTATGATTCCCTCGTTATGGAGTTGTGGACCGACGGCAGTATCACTCCCGAGGACGCCGTGGCTCATGCCGCGAAGATCATCAAGGATCACATGCAACTTTTCATCAATTTCGACGAAGAGCCCGAACCTGTTCTGCCCAAGATTGATGAGAAAAAGCAAAAGATGCTGACCTATCTCGGCAAGAGCGTTGAAGAACTCGAACTCTCCGTCCGGTCATACAATTGTCTGAAAAACGCCAATATTCAAACCATTGCCGAACTGGTGCAGAAAAACGATTCTGAAATGCTCAAAACCCGCAACTTCGGCAGAAAATCCCTGAATGAAATCAAGGAAATCCTGGAAGGAATGGGGCTGTCATTGGGAATGAAACTTGAAGAGGAAGATTTGAAACAGCTGAATTTGGCTAAAAAGAAGAGAGATGTCGAGAGTGAGGGCGAATAAAAATCGCTTGCCCCGAGAACACCGAACCCTGAGTGGAGATTTAGCGGACTCATGCGTCATTTAAAAGCCGGCAGAAAACTGGGGCGGACTTCCGCCCATAGAAAAGCCTTGTTTCGCAACATGGTAACCGCGCTGATTCAGCGGGAAAAAATTCGCACTACCCTGGCCAAGGCCAAGGAGTTGCGCGGCAAGGTGGAAAAAACCATCACGCTGGGGAAGAAAGGCACCCTGCATGCGCGCCGGCAGGCTTTCAAACTGGTGGCCGAAAAATCCATCGTTCAGAAAATATTTGGTCCCCTGGCGGAACGTTATGCCGGCAGAAACGGCGGTTATACCCGGATTATCAAAATCGGCAACCGGCGGGGAGATTGCGCTCCCATGGCATTTATTGAACTGGTGGACCGCGAGGGCGAAGAGCCTAAAACCAAACCCGCGCAAGCCGGAGCAACGGCCAGGAAAAAAACGCCACCCAAGGCGAAACCCGCCGCTACCCAAAAAACCGAAACCGGGAAACCAAAACCCAAGAGCAAAACCAAAGCAACGCCGAAAACCAGACAAGATAAAAAGTAACTCCCTTCCACTTGTTTTTCCCCGGTCTCCGCTATTCGCAATTCGGGGCGACGCCCGTCGGCTCCTGTTTGAAACGAAACGTGTAATTCTCCTTGATATAGGCCAGCAGGTCGTCGTAGCTTTTAAAATGCTCGCTGAACCCGTAATCGTCGCCCGTGTATTCACAGTTCTCCGTGCTGTGCTCGCGGCAAATATAAGGGCGGCTTTCATAGATCGCGCACTGGTTGTCCATCGTCAAAAAATTGCACCGGGTATGAATCATGATGTGCCATTTTTTGCGGTAGATATAAAAGGAAACTTTCTGGTGTGCGATTTGCCATAACAAGCTTTCAAAATCCTTCCGCGTTTCCGGCTCGTCGATTTCAAAGGCAAAATAATTGCAACATATTGCCGGCAGGCATTTCGCGCATTGACCCGAATCGTTGCCCTTGTCCTTGTGGTTGGTTTTCATGAGAATCCGTTTTTCCTTTCGAGAAGAAAACGTCTGAGAATCGAATGGATTTCGATCATTCGTTGTTCAGTCTTGCCGATCATGAATCGCCGGTTGTTACGCAAGCCAGGGTCATCTTAGCAGAGGCTTGCGTTTGTCGAAACGATAAAGCCCCGCCTCCCTGGCACATTGATAAGCTTGCCTGAGTTCATCTTCGGAAATACGGCGGTTGATTTCTGTGTATCTCCCGGCGTCCACGCGCGCGGCTGGCCGGTATTGGTCCATGATGTTGACGTAGGTGTGCGGCGAGATTTCCTCGGACAAAAAACGCATGATGCTTCGCGTCTCATCCAGGAACCCCGGCATGACCAGGTGGCGCACCAAAACCCCGCGTCTGGCAAGGCCGTTTTCATCAAAGACGAGATCGCCGACCTGGGCGCGCATAGCCTTGACCGCCGCCCGCGCCGTTTCCGGATAGTTTTCGGCTTTCAGGTATTTCTTCGACCGTTCCGCATCCATAAACTTAAAGTCGGGCATGTAGATATCGATGATGCCATCCATCAGTTCGATGCTGTCCAGGGAATCGTAGGCGCCGGTGTTGTATACCAGGGGGACCCGCAAACCCATTTCCACCGCATGTGGCAGTGCTTCCAGAATTTGCGGCACCACATGCTCCGGAGTCACGAAATTGATGTTGTGGCATCCCCGTTTTTGCAGGTCGAGCATCATTTTGGCAAGGATCAGGGGCCGGGCCTCCGTCCCCTCGCGGAAATGACTGATGTCGGCATTTTGGCAAAAAACACAGCGCAAATTGCACATGGAAAAGAAAATCGTGCCACTGCCTTCAACCCCCCTGAGGCAATCCTCCTCGCCGAAATGCGCGAACCAGCTGGAAACAAGACTGTACCGCCCCGTTTTGCAAACCGCCGCTTCATCTTTCAGACGGTTGATCTCGCAATCTCTGGGGCACACCCGGCAATCCTCCAGGCGTTCCAGCGCCTCCCGGGCGCGTTGCCACAGCTCCCCGCGTCGATGAAGCTCCAGATACGCAGGCCCGAAGTTTGTTGCCTCGATTTTGAATTCCCCGATTGAGGATGTCATGGTATTCCCGGGCGGTTTTGTCTATTGCAGGATAACCGCGGGCCAATCCGCGTTGAAAGGTTCGGTGGTAGCCCGACTTCATTTTAGAAAGTCATTTTCGGGATGTCAAACCGGTTGGCGTCCGATTGCCGGACAGAGAGTTGCTGGCAACCCCGGACAATTTTCCTGCCGGGCCGCCCCGGATCGCGGTTTTTGTTTTTGACTGAAAAAACAAAAAAACCGTTGACAAAGAGAACGCGAACTTATAAAGTGAAATCAAATCCTAGACCATTCCAGGCAACCTCGGCTTTCCACACGCAAACAATCCAGGAAGATTCTACAGATCCCTTTTCAAATAAGGTTTGTCTTTTCAAACAACCAAATTCCACTCTTATTTTTATTACTCAACTTACTAATTTTTTTCCAAAAGAAATTTCAACCGCGGCGAAAGCCCAAGATCAATTTGTTTTCCTGCCTGAAATTTAACCGCACTCCATGAATATAGAAACCTTAAAAGCCAAAACCATCTCCGAATTAACCAAGCTGGCCAAGGAACTCAAAATCCCCGGTCACAGCGGATTGAGAAAACAGGACCTGATCTTTAAAATCCTTGAAGCCCGTATTGAAAAAGACGGTCTGATGTTCGGTCAGGGAGTTTTGGAGATTCTTCCGGACGGTTTTGGTTTTTTGCGCACTCCCAGTTACAACTACTTGCCGGGGCCCGACGACATTTATGTTTCCCCGTCGCAGATCCGCAAGTTTGACATGCACACCGGAGACACGATTTCCGGGCAAATCCGGCCGCCCAAGGACGGCGAACGGTATTTTGCGTTGCTGAAAGTTGAGGCGATCAACTTTGAGGATCCCGAAAAGACCAAGGACAAGATTCTTTTTGACAATCTGACTCCGCTCTACCCGGAGGAGCGGTTGTTGCTGGAAACTCCCGAGGGCAAGGATTACAGTGCCCGGATCATGGATTTGATGACGCCCATTGGCAAGGGTCAGCGCGGCCTCATCGTGGCGCCGCCGCGGACCGGGAAAACCATGCTCCTGCAATCCATCGCCAACAGTATCAGCACCAATTTCCCGGAGGTCATTTTGATCGTTCTGCTGATCGATGAACGACCGGAAGAAGTGACCGACATGCAACGCTCCGTCAAGGGCGAGGTGATCAGTTCCACCTTCGACGAACCCGCGCAACGCCATGTGCAAGTCGCGGAAATGGTGATCGAAAAAGCCAAGCGCCTGGTGGAGCATAAAAAGGATGTGGTGATTTTGCTGGACAGTATCACCCGTTTGGCGCGGGCTTATAACGCCATCGTGCCGCCCAGCGGCAAGGTGCTCTCCGGCGGCGTCGATTCCAATGCGTTGCAACGGCCAAAGCGGTTTTTCGGCGCGGCGCGCAACTTGGAAGAAGGAGGCAGTTTGACCATTATCGCCACCGCCCTCATCGATACCGGTAGCCGCATGGATGACGTTATTTTCGAGGAATTCAAGGGAACCGGCAATTTGGAAATCGTTCTCGACCGCAGACTGGCCGACAAGAGAGTGTTCCCCGCCATCGACATCAACCGTTCCGGTACGCGCAAGGAAGAGTTGCTCCTGAGCGAGGAGGAACTGCAACGGGTCTGGTTGTTGAGAAAAGTCTTGCTGCCGATGGGAATCATTGATACTATGGAGCTTCTCCTCGAAAAACTTAAAGAAACCAAGAGCAATCAGGAATTCCTGCAGTCCATGAACTCGTAACCGGGAAAACAATGAAGCCGAAGATTCATCCGAAATATTTTGAAGTCACCGTCAAATGCGCGTGCGGACATGAGATCACCGTGGGCGCCGCGTCAAAAAATATTCAGGTGGAGATTTGCTCCAACTGTCATCCGTTTTACACCGGCAAGCAGAAATTGGTGGATACGGCGGGTCGTATCGACAAGTTCAACCGCAAATTTCAAAAAGGCCTGGAGCTGAAAAAAAAGCAGTCCGCCGCCAAGGCCGGGAAACAGAACACCCCGGCGCCGGAATCCCCCCAGGAAATTCCCCAGGAAACCCCCGCCCCCCAATAACCGGCGTTTCGTCCGGAGCGGTTATCTTTGCAATCATTCCCTTTGGGTGTTCTCGTTTAAATCCGGTTCAAACTTGATTTCCATTCCGCGCCGCCCCTCGATTGGCGGTCGATTGATGGAAGGAAGCCGAAAAGCCCATGCTGAAAAACCTGGAAGCCGTTAAAAAACGCTATGACGAATTGAACCGGTTGCTGAGCGATCCCGGCGTCATTGCCCAACAAGCCGAGTTTCAGAAATACGCGCGCGAGCATTCCGAATTGGCCGAGATCGTCCGGGAATATGCGGAATTACAGCGGATCGACCGCGAAACGGAGGAAAACGAACGTGTCGTGAGAGAAGAAACCGATCCCGAACTGAAAGCCCTCGCGCGCGCCGAAATCGAAAGTTTGAAAGAACGCCGTGAGGCAGTGATTACCCGCCTGAAAGTCCTGTTGCTACCCAGCGATCCGCGCGATGCAAAAAACGTGATCATGGAAATCCGCGCCGGCACCGGCGGGGAGGAAGCCGCTTTGTTCTGCGCCGATTTGTTCCGAATGTACACCCGCTTTGCCGAGTCCAGAAAATGGAAAACCGAAACGCTCAGCGCCAACGCTACGGGGAAGGGGGGGTATAAAGAAATCATTCTCAACATTCGCGGCGACAAGGTCTACAGCAAATTAAAATACGAAAGCGGCACGCACCGCGTTCAAAGAGTGCCGGAAACCGAAACCCAGGGCCGTATCCACACATCCGCCGTGACCGTCGCCATTCTTCCCGAAGCCGGGGAAATTGACCTCAAGATCAATCCCGCTGATTTGAAAATCGATGTCTTTCGATCCTCGGGGCCCGGAGGACAGAGTGTCAATACGACGGATTCCGCCGTGCGCATTACCCACATCCCCACCGGCCTGGTCATTTCCTGTCAGGACGAAAAGTCGCAACACAAAAACAAGGAAAGGGGAATGAAAGTATTGCGCGCCAGGTTGTTCGACCTGGAACAGCGAAAACAGCAGGAAGAGCTTGCGCGGAACCGAAAACAACAGGTTGGTAGTGGCGATCGAAGCGAACGCATTCGCACTTACAATTTTCCGCAGGAGCGTGTCACCGATCACCGCATTGGGTTGACGCTACACAAGCTTTCATCTATGCTTCAGGGCGATCTCGATGAACTCATCGAACAACTCGTGCTTTATCACCAGACGGAAGCCCTGAAGCACAACCGGCCGCAAACCGAAAAATCTCCCGTTCCCAATCCTTGAATTGGTTTCCATGATGCAATGGACCGCTGAAAACCTGTTGAAATGGTCAATCGGCTGTTTGACGAAAGCAGGCGTGGAGCAACCTCGTCCGGACAGCGAGCTTCTGGTTGCGGAGACCCTGGGATGCGCCGGACGACACGCAATTTACCTTGAACCGGACCGGCCGGTCAGCGCAAGCGAGCTGGCCGAATGCCGCGGCGCGGTCGAACGCCGGGCGGCACGGGAACCGGTGCATTATATCCTGGGCCGGCGGGAGTTTTGGTCGCTGGATTTCAAGGTGAATCCGCATGTCTTGATCCCCCGCCCCGAAACCGAAATCCTGGTGGAACACGTGTTAAAACGCCTCTCTGCCGGTCCGCGAAAACCTGCTCCAAAAATTTTGGACCTGGGCGTCGGTGCGGGAAATATCGCCGTCGCGGTTGCCAGGGAAATCCCGGACAGCCATGTTGCCGCCGTGGATGTTTCCGAAAATGCCCTCGCCGTCGCCCGGCAGAATGCCGGGACGCACCAGGTGGCCGGGCAAATCCGGTTCTTGCGCGGCCATTTGTTTGAAAGCGTTCGGACAACAAACCTCGCCCCCTTTGATTGCATTGTGTCCAATCCACCTTATATTGATACGGCAACCCTCGAACGCTTGATGCCGGAGGTGAAGGATTTCGAACCCAGGCTGGCTCTCGATGGAGGAAGCAACGGGCTTGAGGTTTATGAAAATATTATTCCGCAAGCCGGGCGCTTCCTCAATCCCCGGGGTTGGCTGATCCTGGAAATCGAATGTGGGCAAGCCGACGCCATACTGCAACTTGTCGAGAAAACCGCCGACTTCGAACCACCCGAGGTCCACCCGGACTACAGCGGTTACCCCCGGGTGGTTGCGGCCAGAAAAAAAGCGCATGGATAAGATCGTCGTCAACGGGGGTTTCCCCCTGCACGGTTCGGTGAACGTCAGCGGCGCCAAGAATGCGGTATTGCCCATTCTGGCGGCGACCATTCTGACGTCGGGTAAAAACAGGATTACCAACATTCCCCGTGTGCGTGACGTGACCACCATGGTGCGCCTTATCCGGGAACTTGGCGGCAAGGTCGATCGTTTTGAAGCCGATGAGATTGTTCTCGACTCGTCGGCGGTCGACAATCCCGAGGCGCCATACGATCTGGTGTCCACGATGCGGGCGTCCTGCATGGTTTTGGGTCCCTTGTTGGCCCGCTTGGGGGAGGCGAGAGTTTCACTGCCCGGAGGATGCGCCATCGGCGCCCGGCCCATTGATTTGCATCTCAAAGCCTTTGCCGCCATGGGCGCGGAAATTGCGCTGGAAGGAGGCTATATCCGGGGGACGGCAAAAAAACTCAGGGGCATCCGCTATTATTTCGACACGGTTTCCGTAACCGGGACGGCTAACGCCATGATGGCCGCCGTCCTGGCTGATGGAGAAACCTTGCTGGAAAACGTCGCCAGGGAGCCGGAAGTGGTTTTCCTCGCTGACGTACTCAACCGGGCCGGAGCTAAAATCGAAGGCGCCGGTAGCGACACCATTATCATTCAAGGCGTCTCCTCGCTCAAACCGATCGAGTGCCGCATCCCGCCCGACCGCATTGAAACCGGCACCTATATGATCGCCGCGGCCATGACGCGGGGAAACGTGGAAATTCACAATTGCATCCCCCAGCATCTGGAGACCCTTATTCTCAAGTTGATGGAAACAGGAACGCAGGTTGAAGTCAATTCGTCTTCCATCAAAGTTCGAGGCCGGGAATCCTGGTCCGCCGCGAATATCACGACCCAGCCATACCCGGGGTTTCCCACCGATTTTCAGGCGCAGTTCATGGCCATGATGACCCTGGCCGAGGGCCAGAGCATTATGGTGGAAACGGTGTTTGAAAACCGCTTCATGCACGCGGCGGAGCTGAAGCGTATGGGCGCGGACATAACCTTGCGGGGGAATACCGCCATCATCCAGGGAGTGAAATATTTAAGCGGAGCCCCCGTCATGGCTACGGACCTGCGCGCCAGCGCCTCCCTTGTCCTGGCGGCTCTTGCCGCGCGGGGCGAATCGACCATTTCCCGTATTTATCATATCGACCGGGGATACGAGAACATGGAAAAAAAACTGGCTCGGCTGGGAGCCGTCGTCCGCCGCGAAAGCTGAATGAAACCGCCGCCGAAAATTTTATTGAATGAAAAAAAAAACCACAATATCCTTTTGTGGCTTCCAAACTGGATAGGCGATGTCATTCTTTCGCTCCCCGCCATCCAGGCACTGCATGACAAATTTCAAGACGCCAGAATTACCGCGGTGGTCAAACCGCCTATCCAGGAACTGCTCATGGGGCATCCTGCCATCGACTCGGTTATCAAAAGTCCCACCGGTGAAAACAGCGGTTTTCCGGATCAAGTTCATTTTGCCCGTGGGTTAAGATACTACAACTTCGATCTGGGCATTGTGTTTCCCAATTCTTTTCGTGCCGCGCTCCTGATGTATCTTGCGGGCGCGAAAATCCGTTTGGGCTACAATACCGAAATGAGAGGGCTCCTCCTGACCCACCCCAGCGCGGCTTCAAGCGAATCCAAAACAGAACACCGCGTCAAATATTTTTTCCATATTCTATCGAGTCTTGGAATCGTCGATTTGCCGACCCACCTGGAGTTTCCCATTGCGAGGGAAGTAAACGATTCCGTCAGCGATTATTTTTCCCGCATTGGAATTAATGAAAAAGTCTTTTGCATTGCCGTCCATCCGGGAGGGTCGAAGTTGCCTCGAACCTGGCATGTAGAGCGATACGGTATTTTGTGCCAGAAACTCATCAAGGAATATCACGCCCGGATCATTCTTCTGGGCAACGATCAGGATGCCGGAGTTGTCGGGCAGATCATCAATGGTTGTCCCGCCGGCACGGTTTTTAGTTTGCTGGGTTTAAGCCTCAAGGAAACAGCCGCGGCGATTAAAAGGAGCAGGTTTTTTATCGGCAACGACAGCGGCATGATGCACATGGCCGCCATGGTCGGGACTCCGCTCGTGGGAATATTCGGGCCGGGAAATCCCGCCACGACCGGACCGTATATCGACCCGCGCCGGCAAGCGCCGGTTACCAGAAATTATCCTTGCTCGCCCTGCCGGCAGAAGTTTTTCAAGGAATGCAAACCGTCGTCCCACAACAGACCTTTTTGCATAGAAGATATCAGCGTGAAGGATGTAATGGAAGCCGTGGAAAAAATAATTGTGGAAAACAGGCTGAAGTAGAGGCGGGTTCGGTATTGATGAAGGCCGGGCGGTCGCTCAGGACCGGTTTCCGGAGCCCTCCTGCTCCCGGTCGGTCGTCCAGTAAGGCGGGAGATCGAAATAGCTGAAAATCCGCTCTTCTTCCGCGATGGAAATGTTATGCAAATCATGGGATGTGGGGGCGTCCTGCAACGATTGCCGGGACCAGGTGGTTTTTACCTCTCCCAGGTCGGCCACCTCATAAGCCGCGCGCGGCAGAAGGATTTTTTTGCCTCGTATGTCGAGGAACCCTCCTTGGGTAATCACCAAAAAGCGCGGCAGATAAATTTCACGTTCCAGAACAAGGCCCTCGATTTTGGCGATAACTTCTTTGTGCTTGTCATAGAGGAAAGACCCCACAATACGGTCCTCCGGCTGGATTCTAAATATGTTTTCCGAAATAAAAATCAGACGGTTCTCAGGCATGGAAGGATCAAGGTCAAATGTTTTGTAAAACGAATGTTGAAGGATCGATGGCAATATTATAGCAGAGCCTCGGCCCGGCTGATATAATATCGTCAATGGTTGGCGATGGTGTGTCGAGAAGAGGGAGGCGATATGGAAAAGTTTGGCAGGCACCGGCAGTTCGCGGTTTTTTTGATCGGCATGATGTTACTGTGGGCCTTGTTTCCGCCGTCCGTGGAAGCGGCGATCTTCAAGTGGAAAGATGATCGGGGGGCGGTTCACTTTACGGATGACATCAACCAGATTCCCAGAAAATTCCGCAAGCCTCCCTATTTGTCCCGGATGCCGGCAATTTCCTTTCCAAACATCGGCTCGTCGCGCTCTGGTGCCGGAGCGGATTCAGAAACAGGTTCGGAAACGTCAAGCGCCCCATCGGGAGATTCCCCAAAAAAAGAAAACGGCAAACTGACAAAAGAAGAAAAAGTGGTGCTTCAGGAAACGATTTTATATTTGAAAAATGAAATCAAACGTGACGAGGATTTGACCCAAATGATGCCCTCGGAACGGACCGGGAAAACCTTTGCGGCGAGTATCCAGCAATCCCTGCCTCAAAAAAAAGAGCTGGTCCAAAAGCTTTCCGAGTTGGATTTGCCGGCGATCCAGGAAGCCCATAATTTTCTTCAGGACAGCCTGCGTCAAGACGAGCAGGTGAGAGTTACCGGACCTCGAATGAAAAACAGAACCATCCGTCTCTTGAACCGGTTGAAGCTGGAATTGAAAACGGAATCCAGCCTTGTCGGTCGGTTGGAAGAACTGTTGCGGGCGGATGAAAAGAAGGCGGCCCTCAAGAAACCTCAAGCCGGGAAAAGCGGAAAATAACCGGCAAAGTCTCCGAACATTACCGGGGAAAATTCCAGGCCGCCACGGTTGACCAATAACCGGCTTCCGGCGCCACCCGTTTCATGCTTTCCGCAGTCAATCGGTTCACTGTTTACTCCTCCGGATTTTGGTTCATCACATATGGAAACTCTCAGCCGGTTTTTTTCCGAGTTTGCCAGCCTCATGTGGGGGCCGTGGCTTTTGGCGCTTTTGCTGGGCACCGGGATTTTATTGACGTTCCGGTTAAAAGGAATCCAGTTTCGCCTGCTTGGATATGCTCTGCGTTTGGCTTTTACCAAGGAGCGGCAGGGGCCGGGCGACATCTCTCACCTGGGAGCGCTGATGACCGCGCTTGCCGCAACGGTGGGGGTGGGGAACATTGCCGGAGTCGGCACGGCCGTTGCCCTGGGTGGGCCGGGAGCGGTGTTCTGGATGTGGGTGACCGGGCTGGTCGGCATGGCGACCAAATACAGCGAAGGATTTCTGGCTATAAAACACCGCCGCCTCAACGACCGCGGAGAAATCTCCGGGGGTCCCATGTATTACCTGGAGGAGGGATTGGCGCGCCGATGGCTGGGTGTGTCTTTTGCCCTGTTCGGCGCCGTCGCCGCCTTCGGGACCGGAAACATGATCCAGGCCAATACGACCGCTCATGCACTCACCAGGGTGTTGGGCACCAATGAGGTTATCGTCGGACTCGTCCTGGCTTTTTTGACTGCGTTGGTTGTTATCGGGGGTATCAAAAGAATCGCCGAGGTTGCCACCTTGTTGGTTCCCTTCATGGTCCTGGTTTATTTCATCGGCGCTTTCATGGTCATCTTCAAAAATTTTTCTCATTTGTTCGTCGGTTTGCGACAAATTGTGGAACAGGCATTCACCGGCACGGCGGCGACGGGAGGCTTTGTCGGCGCTTCATTGGCGCAAACGGTTCGTTACGGTGTCGCCCGCGGACTGTTGTCCAACGAATCCGGTCTGGGAAGTGCGCCGATAGCCGCCGCCGCCGCAAAAACCAATCAACCTGCCAAACAGGCGCTTGTGTCCATGACCGGAACATTTCTCGACACCCTTGTCGTCTGTTCCATCACGGCATTGGTTTTGGCCTCCACCGAGGCGTGGGTTTCCGGAGAAACCGGAGTGGCCCTGACCCTCAAGGCTTTTTCGGCCGGGTTGCCTGGACACTGGGGAAACGCTATTGTTACCTTGGGGGTCGCCACCTTTGCTTTTTCAACCATTCTGGCCTGGGAATATTACGGCGAGAAATGTTTTGAATATTTGGCGGGCGTAAAATACATCTTTTATTATCGGCTCACCTGGGTCTTGTTTGTGTTTATCGGAGCCGTTGTGAAACTGGAACTGGTTTGGAATATTTCCGATGCCATGAACGCATTGATGGCGGTTCCGAATCTCCTGGGTCTGGCGCTTTTAAGCAAGGTACTCTCCAGGGAAACCAAACAATACGAAAAAGGCGTGCGCGATGGTACGATCAACAAGTTTGATTGACCGGAGTTCGACACGTTATCCAAGCGCCGGTCGATGCCCGGCGCATTACCGATTCGTCCACGACTCATGGAGGCGCCGTTATGCCCTTTTGCCCAAAATGCCGGGAAGAATTTCGTGAAAACTTTACCGTGTGTCTGGAGTGCAATGTTGCTCTGGTCGAAACCCTGGAGAATGAAGCGGATCAGGTCGCGGAGCTTGAGGTCGCTTGTAACTTGACCGACGAGCAGGCCGCGCACATCATCCGCGGGTACCTGGAAAGCGAAGGCATACCCTGTGTTCTCGAAAACGTGACTTTTCATGCCGCCCCGGCGCCGGAAACCGGCTTGACCCAGGCGCGGTTGTGGGTGCAAAAAACCGACGCGCAAGCGGCCCGCAATTTAATCGCCGAACATGAACAATTCAACATCTGTTCGGCTTGCGGTCACGTCGCCGGCGCCGACGACACATCGTGTGATTTTTGCGGCGCCGAATTTAAGGACTGAACCCCGTCTGCCGCGACCATGGGGCAGGGCTTATTTTGAGCGGCGCGCTTATTTCAGAAAGCGAAATTTAAAGATGAACCACAACGCCGCAACGCCATCCTTCCAGGTAATCTTCTTCCCTTGGGCGTAGTCCCGGCCGCTGTAAGAAATGGGAACCTCGTAGATTTTGAATTTCTTCCTGGCTACCTTGCCGGTGAATTCGGGCTCGAATCCGAAACGCTCGCATTCCAGGTTCAGCGAATCCAGCACGTTTTTCGTAAACACCTTGTAGCCGGTTTCCATGTCGGTAAGGTTCAGGTTGGTGAACATGTTGGAGATGGTGGTCAGTACGGTATTGCCGAGGTAATGCCAGAAAAACATTACGCGGTGCGGGCCGCCCAGAAACCTGGACCCGTACACCACGTCGGCGCGGCCATCGAGAATAGGCTCCAATAATTGTTGGTAGTCCGTCGGATTGTATTCCAGGTCGGCGTCCTGGATGATGATGACGTCACCGCTGACGTGCGCGAAACCCGTTCGCAGGGCCGCTCCCTTTCCCTTGTTTTTGGAATGAAAGGCGACTTTGAAATTATTCCGCCCCTGATACTCGTTCAATATCTCCCGGGAACCGTCCGTGGAGAAATCGTCCACAAGAATAATTTCCTTTTCAAAATCTACCGCTTCAACTCTTCGGATGATTTCCTGGAGCGTTTCTTTTTCGTTGTAAACAGGGATAACAACCGACAGTTTCACAATAAATCCGCTCAGAAAATTGTGTAAATAAACGGTGCGACCGCACTCCCCTCGGTTAGGACGATCAGCAGGCTCATCAGCAACAGAATAAAAACAATGGGTCCCAGCCACCACTTTTTCCGGGTTTTCAAAAACTCCCAGAATTCACCCAGGATGGAAAATTTGTTTTCAGGACCGGAAGGTGTGTTCATCATTCATTCCCTTTTGGTGAAGACGAATTTATTATTGGATAAATCGACTGAAATTTTATCGCCAAAATTGAAATCGCCGTTGATGATTTTCATTGACAGAGCGTTTTCAAGTTGGTCTTCGACCAGCCGCTTCAGGGGCCGGGCGCCGTAAATTTCACTGTAGCCGTCCCGGGCCAGCTTGTCCTTGGCTTTGGTGCTGACTTTGAGGGACAGGTCCTTCTCCTCCAGACGACGGTTCAGATTGTCAATGATGAGATCGACGATCTTGCGGATCTCTTCGCGGTTGAGCGAATGAAAAACGATCAAGTCATCCAGCCGGTTGAGAAATTCCGGTTTGAAAAATTTTTCGGCTTCTCGCAGGACCAGGGATTTCACTTCCTTGTAGCTTTTGCTGTTTTCGGGCTGGCCAAAACCGATTCCCTTGCGTTTTTCGGAGAGCAGTTTACTGCCGATGTTTGATGTGCCGATAATGATTGAGTTCTTGAAGCTGGTTTCCCGGCCATGCGCGTCGGTCAACCTTCCATCATCCAACATTTGCAACAAGATGTTGAAGACGTCGGGGTGCGCCTTTTCCAGTTCATCCAGTAAAATTACTGAATAAGGTTGGCGTCGGATTTTTTCGGTCAGTTGGCCGCCTTCATCATACCCCACATAGCCGGGAGGCGATCCCGTGATTTTGGAAACGGAATGTTTTTCCATGTATTCGGACATGTCCAGGCGAATCATGCGGTTTTCGTCATCCAGCAAAAATTCGGCCAGTGCCTTGGCCAGCTCCGTTTTGCCGACCCCGGTAGGCCCGAGAAACAGAAAGGCGCCCACGGGCCGGTTTTTTTCTTTCAACCCGGCGCGGTTCCTCCGGATGGCGTTGCTGATGGCGATGATTGCATTATCCTGGCCGATGACGCGCTTGTGCAGGTTGTCCTCCATGTGTAGCAGTTTTTCCGCTTCCGTTTCCCGGATTTTACTCACGGGGATCCCTGTCCAACTGGCCACCACATTGGCGATATCCTCTTCGGAAACGCAGGCATCCATTCCGTTCATTTCCTTTTTCCATTTGCGTTTTTCTTGCTCCAGGCGTTTTTCCAGCGCAAGAATTTTTTGCCGGTCCTTTGCGACTTCCTCGAATTGCTGGTTATTGAAATGCTCTTTTTGCGATTTCAACAGGTCGCTACGTTCATTTTCCAATTGCTTCAGCGCTTGAGGGATGTAAATGGAATTCAAATGTTTCAGCGAGCCGGCCTCATCGATCAAATCCACTGCCTTGTCCGGCAGGGCGCGGTCGGAGATATGTTTTTCCGACAATTTGGCGGCGGCGGCAATGGCTTCCTTTTTATATTGAATGGAGTGGTGCTTCTCGTATCGAGGTTTCAAGCCTTCGAGGATTCGAATAGTTTCTTCCACGGAAGGTTCCTGGACAAGAATAGGTTGAAACCGGCGAGCCAGAGCCTTGTCTTCTTCGATATGTTTTTTGTACTCCTCCAGGGTGGTGGCGCCGATACATTGAAGTTGTCCCTTGGCCAGGGCCGCCTTCAGCATATTGGAAGCGTCCACCCCGCCGGCTCCCGCTCCGGCGCTGACAATCGTATGCAACTCGTCGATGAAGAGAATGATGTTGCCGTGCGAGGTAATGATTTCGTCCTTGATCGCTTTCATGCGTTCTTCAAACTCTCCGCGCATTTTGGCGCCGGCGATGATTTCCGCCATTTCCAACACCTTGACCTGCTTGTTCAAAAGAGAGTTGGGAACCTCGGCCCGGGCGATTTGCTGGGCCAGCCCCTCGACGATTACCGTTTTGCCGACGCCGGGTTCGCCAATGATGACAGGGTTGTTCTTCTTTCTCCGGGACAGAATCTGAATGATCCGCTTGATCTCTTTTTCCCGGCCGATCACCGGGTCGAGTTGGTCGCGCCGGGCCATTTCGGTAAGGTCAGTGGTGTATTGGGCCAGAGCGTCCAGATTACCTTCGGCGTTTTTTTCGGTTATTTTCCGGCCGCCGCGCATACTTTCGTAATCGGTCTTGACCTTGTTGTAACTCAGCCCAAGCTCCTTGAGAATCTCCGCCGTCTTGCCGACGCGGGCGTCGAACAGGGCAAGGAACATGGCCCCGACCCCGATATATTTGTCGCCCAGCTTGCTCGCCTCCTCCTGGGCCAGCTCAAAGCAAATTTCCGTTTCCTGGGTGAGTTGAATGTGGCGGATCTCGGAGCCTTCGAATTTTGTCTCCTGCGTCTGTTCTTCGTACAGCCTCTCCAGAATTTTGCCGGAGAGGTCCTTGCCTTCGACTTCCGGATAATAAGAATCCAGAAATTGCGCGACGATGGAATTCTCCTGTTCCAGCAGGCCGATCAGAATGAAGTCCGGAGTAAGCAACGTCTGACGCAGATTAACCATGTTCATGGTGCCTACGTTGAGCGCTTCGATCAACTTATCCGTAAAATGGCGAACGTATTGTTGGAGCATATTCATTTAAAGAAATTCGGTACCAAGGTTCTCACGATAACAGATGGCGCAGGTGAGCCAGCACGGAGTCGCCCAGGGCGTTGTAGTCGTATCCTCCTTCAAGCATGGAAATCACCCGTCCCCGGCAAACATCGTCGGCGGCGCAACGAATAAGCTCCGTCATCTTGCCGAAACATTCCGTAGTGACCTCCATTTGGGCCAGGGGATCGTCTTGATGCGCGTCGAATCCCGCCGAGACAATGATCAACTCGGGTTTGAAGCGGAGGATTTCCGGGATGAGTTTATTTTCTACGATAGAAAGATAAGCGTCGTCCCGGGAAAATGCACCCAGAGGAAAATTGAGCGTGGTTCCCAGCCCGTCGTGGGTTCCCGTTTCATCCGCCCTCCCCGTTCCGGGATAAAACGGGAATTGATGAATACTGCTGTAATAGATTGCCGGGTCCGCGTAAAAAGCGTTTTGGGTCCCGTTTCCATGATGGACATCCCAATCGAATATCAGGATACGGTTGAGACCTTTTTTAAGTTGCGCGTATTTTGCCGTGACCGCCACATTGTTGAACAAGCAAAACCCCATCGAGCGCTCGTGTTCGGCGTGGTGCCCCGGTGGACGGACCGCGCAGAACGCATTATCGCAGGTCCCGCTCAAAATTTCATCCACCGCCGCCAGGCCCGCCCCGGCGCTCAACAGGGCCGCCTCGTAAGAGGCACCGCAAATATTGGTGTCCATGTCCAGGGAGCGCAACCCCGCCGCACAGCTTTTTCGTACCTGCTCGATATAACCGGGATCGTGGATGAATGCGATTTCTTCACAGTCGGCTTTCCGGGGATCCAGTTTGATGAGGCTGGCGGCAATGTCCGAGTCTTCAATCTTTTGCCGGATAGCTTGAAGACGACCGGAATTTTCCGGATGCTGGTCGGTGTCGTGCTTCAAATACAGAGGGTGGTAAATGAATCCGGTTTTTCTCATACCATGATTTTCCGGTCATGACCCATGAGTGACGCAAGGCGGACAACGGATTTTACCCCCCTTGATTCTCTTTTTGAATCCATAGCTTCAGCTCCTCGGCTTGGGCGGGAGCCATCTTCTTCAATTCCTCATATTTTTTCTTTGCCAACTCCCCGTTTTGCTGAAGGGCATATGCAAAACCCAGGTTACGGTGGTAATCCGGGACCAGGGGATTGAGCTTTATAGCCCGCTGATATTCCTGAATGGCATCTTCGATTTTATCCGTGGCGACAAGAACGTTCGCCAGGTTGTAATGAATGGAAGGCGTCGAATCGTTTATTTTGAGGGCTTGGCGATAAGACTTGATGGATTCCGAAAATTGCCCGTTCCTGGAATATTCGTTGCCCGCCTGAAAATACTTCTCAGTCTCAGAGAGATTATTTGTAGCGTTATCTTTCACGGTGCCCGCTGGGTTGCCGGCAGGGCTTGCTTGAGAAACGTCGGGAACCGCGTTTTCTTGCTTGACCTCCGTTTGGCAAGCGGAAAAAACCGCCAGCGCCAGACAAACCATCAGCGCTACCGCAACCCTTGTGTGAGTGAATGGAAATGATTTCATGCTCCGATGGGCTGAAAAAACGGCCGGCCAAAACAAACCTCGGGTGACAACAAGATTGAGAAACCCGGTTCCGGTGAAGCTGATTGCGCCGATAGGGCAAGAATAACAAAATCCAAAACCCAGTTCAATGAATATTTGGTAAAGTACTATCCATGAATGAAACCCCGCTACAACTTATAAAACAGGAAGCTCACAAGCTGGGATTCGACGGGTTCGGCATAGCGCCTCCCTGCCTGGATAAAGCTGTGGACCGCTTCCGGCATTGGTTGGCCAGGCATTATGAAGGAGAGATGGCATACATGAGCCGCTGGACAGAAAAACGGGCGGACCTGCAAAAAATCCTGCCCGGAGTGAAAAGCGTCATCTGCTTGCGCACCGACTACTTGACCACAAACAAAACCCTGGCATTTCTTGAAGAACCCGAGACGGGCGATATCTCCCTTTATGCTTTAAATGAAGATTATCATGATATCATCACCTCCAGGCTGAAGGTTCTGGAAGAAACAATCCACAACCAGTTCCCGAATTGCAGTACAAAAATTTACGTGGATACCGGGCCCGTACTCGAAAAACCCCTGGCCCAAAAAGCCGGACTCGGCTGGATTGGAAAACACACCAACCTGATCACCGAGGGCAAGGGCTCCTGGTATTTCCTCTCGGAAATTTTGGTGGACATTGCCTTTCCGGTATCCGGGGAATCCGTTGACCGTTGCGGAACCTGTCGGCAGTGCATCGACATCTGCCCCACGCAGGCCATTGTTGAACCTTATGTCCTGGATGCGCGCCGATGCATCTCGTATCTCAATATCGAACTCCGGGGCGTCATTCCCGTGGAATTTCGCAAAGCCATCGGCAACCATATTTTCGGGTGCGACGACTGCCAGATTGTGTGTCCCTGGAACTCCTTTGCCGTTCCCGGTTATGAAAAACGTTTTCAAGAGCCGCTCACGACGCGGCGCCTCATCGACCTGATACAGCTGGATGACGAATCCTTTCGCCGCCGCTTCCGCAAAAGTCCCATCAAGCGGATCAAGAGAAGAGGGTTTCTCCGCAACGTCGCGGTAGCCCTGGGAAACTCCGGAGACCCGCAGGCGGCGGCTCCCTTGACCGCGGTGTTGAAGGACAAGGAACCCTTGATCCGCGCCCACGCGGTCTGGGCTCTGGGAGAATTGTTGCGGGAAGAATCCCTGCCCCTCTTCGACGAACATCTGGCGGAGGAAAAAGAAGAAATGGTTCTTGCCGAAATCCGCGGCGTCAAGGCGCGGTTGAAACCAGGCCGTGTACCATGATGACGAACGAGCTTTTACCGGCCCAGCCTGCAAACCCCGGCAACTCCGCCGGCCGTTTTCACTCCAACTTTTGATGACCGGAAATAAACGTCACATACAGTTTTGTCTGCTCCTTTTTCTTTTTGCGCTTGGCGTGCGGGTTGTTTATCTTTTCGACTTGCAGTA
>JBHHYO010000011.1:0-51200 GCA_046757665.1 Nitrospinales bacterium | reverse complement strand
GGCCGTGGATTTTCGTTTTTTCCTTTTGTCCTCATTTGTCTTTCCTCCAGGCTAGATATTATTGTAAAATTTCTCGTTACTACGGAGGCAATAAATTGGCACATGGAAAATCCAGGATAATTGGGGTTTTAAATTGAGAAGCAAAATTTCATATTGCCATGTAATCGTCATGGCTGTTTTTTTGTTTGCCTTGGCGCCGAACCTGTACGCCCTTTCCTTGGGGCCGATCAAGGTGAAAAGCAATTTTGGCGAGCGTTTCGATGCTGAAATTGACCTGACGGCCGAAGAGGAGGGGAACATTAAAGTCGCCATTGGGACGCAGAAAGATTACGACATGTTGCGAATCAGCAGAATGAAAATTGTCGACAAACTGCGGATCGACGACCTTGTTAACGTGGGGCGGGGGAAGGAAATCATCAAGATCAAGTCCGATATTCCTTTATTTTTTCCTTCCTTCGACCTGGTTGTTCGTGTTTCCCAGAATGAGGGGACCCTGTTGGAAAATTATTTGATCACCGTCGATTTTCGACAAATGGTTTCCCTCGGGGTTCACGTCGACAAAAAGAAGCAAAAGAAAAAACAGCGGAAAAAGTCTGTTAAAAAGCCGGTCGATTTGTTGAAAAAGGTTCAGACGAGCAAACCCGTAGCCGTGAAACGGAGCGGGAAAAGACACAGCGTTCAACAAGTTCCCGAAGCCATATCGCCAAAGGATGTCATCGTTTCCCGGAATCCCAGGCCGCCGCGAATTGAGCAGGCGAGAAAGGCTCCGATTGCCATGGTTACTGCCTCGGTAGCCCAGAGAGAAAAAAGTGTGCTGAGTCAGGCGGTTATTCCTCCCATACCGGTCATCGTTCCGAGCAAAAAGCATTCTTCAGTGACTCGCTCGTTGCAGACGATATCGCCGAAAAGTTTTTCGCGGCTGGCGCTTGCACAATCCCCGCGAATCGATGGCAGGCGTGAAATGCGAAATACCCCGGTTGTGTTGTCCGAATCGAAAAAAGCGCTCGGCAACGCCATAGTTCGACAGCCTCCCAAGCCGCCGGTTGCCTTGAAAACGGCAAAAGTCACCGGCCCGCTTGCAGAATCCAAACCGAAAAAAGCGCTCGGCAACGCCACGGTTCGGCAACTTCCCAAGCCGCCGGTTGATTTGAAAACATCATCGAAGACATCGAAAACTTATGGCCCGCTTACGGAAGGGGAGACGGTTTCAAAAATCGTCGCCAAGCTTAAAATGGATTCTGCCGGCGAGGCGAGAGTGACGGTGGCCATTTGGATGGATAATTTGGACCGATTTATCGGCGGAAATATTCACGGAATCAAGAAGGGTGTCATTTTGAGCCTGGAGAACGTACAAAATCGTCTCAGACGGATTTCCGGCAGGATGGCGCGGATGATCCTTTTGAATCATTGGCGCGAGTGGAAAATCATTAAGAAAAAGCTATCCCAGCGATTTGTGAAAATGGACGATCAACCTTCGACGCAGGAGGTGCTTTTGCCGGCAGAGAAAATTTCCGACAAAGCGAAAATTTTTAGTCTCCTCGAACGCTGGAGGCAGAGTTGGGAAAACGAGGAAATCGACCGCCACATGGCCTGCTTCTCCAAAGGGTTTCGGATAATGAAAGCGGATGGCAAGGATTTGCAATTCGCCGATTGGAAAGAATTCAAGTTAAGAATGTTTAAACGTTATAATAACGTGACAATCCGCATTCACCGTCCGAAACTGATTCAGATGGGAGATCGTTTGCTGGCATCGTTTCACCAGAGTTTTGACTCGGATAAACTGCACAGCTTTGGCCACAAAACGCTGGAACTTGTCCGCGAATCGGGCGAGTGGAAAATCGTTAACGAACGGTTTAAGTCAAGGCCGCGGGCGGAAAGAAATGACATGTCCTCGTTTGTCGTTCTCTCGTCTTCCCATGCTCATTTTGAAGGAGCCCGCGGCACGGTAAATAAATTAAGAGAGAAGGGGCTAAACGCCTATCTTTCGCCGTTGAATCTTACCCCGCGCAGAATAATCTATCGCGTTTATGTGGAACGCTTTTCCGAATGGGCTTTGGCGGCGCAAATGGCCCGGTTTCTGAGAGCCTGGGAATTTAGCCGGTATGCCATACCCACTCCGACTTCATTTTCCCTGTTGGCCGGCTCTTTTGAACAGGAAGCGCAAGCGGCGGAGAAAATCGATTTCTTACGCAAAAATGGTATTTCCGCGTTGTTGTTTTCCACGTCGAATGAAAATTTTTCCAGCCCAATGTTCGATGTGATGGTGGGAGCTTACGGTCAGGAAAACGAGGCCTACACTGTCAAGCGTCGGTTGGCGGAACTGGAATCTCTTGCCGATTGATAACTTCGTGAATGCTATTATTGCGATTTTTGAAGTGTTGCGAACACAAAAAAACCGCCCAGTTTCTGGGCGGTTTTAGTGGTTTTGATTTTTGTATTAAATAATTTTTTAAAGGGATGATTTTAATGAGGGCGCAGGCTTAAAACCAACCGTTTTACTGGCTTTGATTTTTATCTCAGCCCCGGTTTGTGGATTTCTGCCTTTCCGCGCTTTTCTGCTTCTTACCGAAAAGGTCCCAAACCCTGGATAAGCAAAACGTTTTTCTTTCTTGATTGCCTTGGCGATAGCTTCGAAGGTGGCGTCTAGAATTTCACCGGTCAACCTTTTACTCAAGTCATCGTTTTTACAACTCTTGATTACAGCGGAAATTAACTGGTCTTTAGTCAAAGATCATCGCCTCCTTTCTCGGATAAGTTATCCTGACGGCGACATTATAAGATAACGGGAACAAATGTCAATTTAAAAAAAAGAAATTCACAAGATTCCCCCCTATTTTACAGGGGAAAACCGGCGGAGCAAAAACTCGAGGTTTTTGTTTCTTGAAATTTTTATGCTAGAATATTTTAGAAAATACCCTGTATCGAGCGATCGTTGATTGCCGAAAATGCCAAAAATCAGGCCGTCTATAAGTACGCTCAAACTCAAATATCTTCCTCAAATTTCCCAAATCGTGTAAATGCAATATGTTTGGGAGAGGTATCTCATGTCGTCACTTGAAATAGCAAGATTGGGAAATCCCATTTTAAGGAAAATCGCCGAGCCCGTCGATTTGCAGGCGTTGGCGGATCCGGACAGTGAGATTCAGGCTTTTATTGATGCCATGACCGTGATCATGCGCGAAGAGGAAGGTGTGGGATTGGCCGCCCCACAGGTTTCCCGATCCTTGCGGATCATTGTGGTCGAAAGCCTCGACAACAAACGTTACGATAACAGGCCCGATATTCCATTAGCCGTTTTCATTAATCCGAGGATAACCTGTTACGCCGAGGAACAGATTTTAGGATGGGAAAGTTGCTTGAGTCTGGCTGATTTCAGAGGATTGGTGCCGCGCTCGAAGCAAGTCACCATGGAAGCGTATAACCGCCGGGGAGAAAAACAGGTTGTTGAGGCGAAAGGCTTTTTTGCCGTCGTTTTACAACATGAGATCGACCATCTTAACGGGCTGGTTTTTCTCGATCGAATGACCGACCTGACGAAACTCGCCTACCAGAAAGAATTTGAAACCTACTGGGTGGAGGATGCCAAACAGGCCGCCAAGATATAAGGTCCCCGCCAAACCATCATGAATTCCCTTGAAGAAGAAATTGCCCGCCTTTACAACGAACCGATAATCGGAGCCAGTTATTTCAACACCTATGGGGAAGAAAACATTAAAAATCTGGTGGAAAAATACCATCGGCTTGCCGGTTCGGACGTATCAGCCATGCTGGAAATGATAAAAGGGTTTGCAAAATCCGGCGATCTCAACTCCTGTTTTGTTTCCGTCGGCGTTTTACACGGGCTCGGCATGACCCGGGATGTGGAAGAAGCCTACCGATGGGCGCAGACCCAGGAAGACCCACAGCTTTTTACCAGCCATTTCGATATTGGAAGATCCATCGCCGAGCATTTGGGATTTTGTTGACTCCTGAAATCCGGGCATCTTCACTTCCGGGTTATGAGGGGTGGGGGACTGGGCATGAACCCGCAGGGATCAGCCGGCGAAACCGTGCCGATGCTTCTACCCTGTTTCAGGCGGTTGCGCACAAAAAACAAAAATCCGCTCCAAATCACTCCTGGAATTATCAAGGCGATCCCCATCCAGAATGAAATTTCATTGGGAGACAACCCCAGCCGGTCAACCGCGAGGCCGGCCCCAAAATTGCTTAACCCCATCACAAGTGTCATGACCGCCATTTCGGCGCTGAACACGCGACCGAGGAAGCGTTTATCCGCCTGCAAATGGATCAGGGCATTGCTGAACACCCATACGATGGACCCGAAAAACGTGGCGGCGGCGATGCTCAACGAGGCTTCCAAAAGGGTGGTGGAGCGGGAAAACAGCAGGTAAGACAAGGCTCCCAGGAAAAAAGCGGCGGCAATGGCCCGTTGAAGCACCGGCGAAGAACCCCCGAAAATGCGGGTGACCAGAATAGGACCAACGGCGGCGGCAATGCCCCTGGCGGAAAACATAATGCCGATGCCCATGGAAATTGCCGACGGCCCCACCAAAATTTTGTGAACAAACAAGGGGATCACTGTCAAAATCCCTCCGGCAATCGCCAGACCCGATTTCAGCAAGGCAAGCACCAGGATAATGGGCTCGGCATAAAAATATTTCGCCGCGTCCCGAAGGTCCTGAAAGTTTCCCGACCTTGACCCTTCCGGCGTTTCCGGCTTGAGCTTTTCCAGCGAACTCGGGATATTGCATATGAACCAGGCGGAAAGCAGGAACGTCAGGGAATCCAGAATAAACGCTACCTTGATCCCCACAAGAGCCACCAGAACGCCGCCCAGAGCCGCCCCGAAAGCCAGCATGACCGACCACGTGGAACCGCTGAGAGCGTTGGCGGTGACCAAATCCTCTTTTGCGCTGAGCGTGGGAATGATGGCGCTACGGGCCGGTTCAAAAAAACCGGATAAGGCAACCTCCAAAACAACCAGAGTATAGAGAAGCCATAAATCGCCTTTTTCATCAACCAGCAAAAGACCCAGAACCACTATGAACCGCAAGACGTCGCTGGCGATCATTACTTTTTTCCGGCTGATGCGGTCGCACAGGACACCGGCCCATGGGCTGACAACAACGACCGGCAACAGTTTCGCCATCATGGCCCATGCCATGGACATTCCCGAACCGCTCAGCTTGAGAATCAGTGCATAGATAGCGATGCTGTTGAGCCAGCTTCCGAACTCGGAGACCACCTGCCCATACCAAAGATTGCGGAACGCCCTGTTGTTTTTCAGTAAACGGTAGTAGCTCGGCTTTTGCATGAGGGGATCGGTGGCTGGTCGACGAGCATTTCAACAAGTAGAGAAAAATCCCCCCCGATTTTATCCGGCGTGTTTTTTCTCATTGAAGATAAGGTCTATGATTTTGCAAATCATGCCGGTTGCAAGGGCCATGGTGTTGAAGATAAGGTCGAACTCGGCGTCGTTTTGCAAGTCTACGCGGAAATTATTTTGGATGAACAGTTCTCTTTCCTTATCCTTCTGCCGCACCAGGGTTTCCGCCTCATCCGGCGGGATATTTCTCAATTTGGCGATGTTTTGAATCCGGTGAGCCAGAGGGGCGGTCAGCTTGATTTTCAGGCCTTCCTTCTTTTCCCTGAGAATCAGGTGGGCTCCTCGACCCAAAATAATGGCGCTTTCCTGGGCGGCGATGACCTTTATCATCCGGGAAATTTTTAAAACATAGTCTTTTTGCAAAACGCCGCCGGAACGAGTCAGGAAATTGATCCAGTTATCCAGGAAATTTTGATCCTGTTCGTCCAAGGTTTCGATAAATCGGCGGCTCAAGGTTTCCCGTTCCGCCAGATGGTCCAGCAAGGTTCGTCCGTAAACTTTCCAGCGCAAGGTTTTTTCAAGTGCGGGGATGATTTCTTCCTCGCCGCATCCAAAATCCCTGGAAATAGTCAAAAACGGGTGTATCCGGATGGCTTCCCGCTTCTCTTGCTCTTTTCGCTCCTTTTGTTTCTGCGCCCATTCGCTGATTTTTTCGGCGATAATCTGTTCGGCTAAAGATTCCGGCATTGTGGTAGACATGGCGTCCCCTTGTGAAAGTAATTTTTGTTGAACTTTGAAATTACAAGTTAGCGGATAGGCCCAAATCCCCGGCCAACGCATTTGCTGTTTTTCCGGTTAAGGATTGCGGACCGCTCTCACCCCAAGCACAAAACAGGAGCTTCTTTTCCAGCTTAACATAGTGCCGTTGCGCAAATCGACTATCCCGGCATTGGAATCTCCATCGGTTTCCGACGACCATATCCAGTAAGCCGCGCCATCGGCAAAAATAGTATCCAGATTAAGGGAATACTCGCTTTTCCAGTTTTTGTAAGCCGCACCGATAGGATTTGTTTTTGCCCTCTCCACAATGCCTTCCGGAAATTTGGCTATTTCATTCATAGTGGGGAGGCGCCAGTCCTTGAATTCTCCTGTGGTCAGGTTTTTCACGTAGGTTCTGGCGGCTTCCCAGTTCAGGCATTTTCCGAGGTCGTTCCAGCTGTCTTCCTTGGTCCACATGAGCCCTGTCCTGGTATCCGTTATCGTCCCGTTGCGGTTGTCCAAAAATCGGCCGTCCTTGGAAGGGATGGGTTGCGCCGATGCCACGCCCTTCCAGAGCGGGAATAACAGAAAAAGAGGGACCAGCCAAAATGAAATTAAAAGAGAAGCGCTTTTTCTTCCTCCCGCCAGACGGCATGAAGCAATTTGCGCTTTGGGTCGAAAATAAAGCAACGGGATGAAGGTCGAAGCTCGCAAAGTATTCTGGTTTCCCGAATATTTTTAGAAGGTGGGGACCTTGATATAATATAACGACAAAAGAAATAACGCGCAACATGGGTTTTTAAAAATCGCCGATGCTGTGTCGATGAAACCGTTGTCAGATAGTTGCCGGACAAAACCCAAAACAAAAATTGCTTTAGAAATACCCGTGCGGTTTTGTATGATAGAATCCGCGCTTTTCAAAGTGATGACCGTTTTCGTCTGAGGAAAGGAAGGCCGTGGAAAACAAAGCGGAAAAAAAAGATAAACTGTACAGCCGCATTTTTTTCTGGTCGTCGGTAATTATAAGCACCCTGATTTGTTATTGGCATTATACGGCTCATCCGCCGGATAAGGGAGCGACGAAAAAGATGCGGCTTTTTATGGCCGCGAACGCCAGGGATATTTCCCATTTTTTGAGGCTATCCCTGGCTGAGCAAAGGCGTTACGCCGACAAGAACAGGCACCCCTTTTACAAAAAGTTCGTCCAGGCGTCGGAGGTGGAGAAGGCGAACATCCGCACGCTGGCGCACAATTCCCTTGATTACAAACCCACCCAGTATTGGGTCAACCTGGTATTTTTGTGGGCCATTTTTTTTTCAACGCTCTGGTTTTTGGGATTGATGACGCAGGCGGTCATCCAGATTATCCGTCGCGACAAAAGCAAGAGGCCTTGAGATTACGGATGGGGCTCATCGACATTCTTTACAAAGCCCATAGATATCCAGCTTGTGCGAGGTGATTGTGAAGTTGTTGCGGTGGGCGATCTCTTCCTGAAACTTTTCAATGAGCGGATGATTGAACTCGATGATTTTTCCGCATTGAGTGCATATCATGTGGTCATGATGGCTGTGCATGAATTTATGCTCATAACGTTTCTGACCGTCACCGAAGTCCAGTTCCGTGGCCAGTTGGCTTTGGGTGAGTAGCGCCAGGGTTCGATAGACCGTGGCCAAGCCTATCTTGGGTTCGTTGGCCGAGACGGCGCGGTATAATTCCTCGGCGCTCACATGGTCTTCGCTTTCCAGGAAAGCCTTCAAAACCGCGCGCCTTTGGCGGGTTACCTTCAGATTGTTTTGTGAAATATAATCTTCCAGAACTTGCAGTTCTTTACTGGACATATTCCGAATCCCGCAATTTTGCCATGCTAAAATTTAGCATGATCGTCAAAAGGGGTCAACGATTTCCCTTCGTTTTCGATTGAAAACGGCCCGATTAGAGCGTTGAACAAAATCCTCTGGTTTGGCGGGCCGGTTCCCAAAAACCCTCGCCGGGGCTAACCCTACCGCTTCAAACCGGCCGGAAAGTGGTATCCGATTCGCTCAAGTGTCGTTTCAATTCCGGGATCAGGTTCGCTTTGGCTATTTCTACCTGGCGGCTTGCCCGCATGTTTTTGAGCACGTACCTGCCGGTTTTGATTTCGTTTTCGCCGATGATCAAGACGAATCGGCTGGCAGATTTATTGGCCTTTCGCATCTGGCTTTTTAAACTGCCGGCATCATAGGTTCGGTCTACATGGAAACCTTGAGCACGCAATTCATGAACGATGCGGAAACTTTCCCGCTGAGCTTCGGCTCCCAGGCTGATAACGAATAAATCGGGATCGGCGCCGATTGTGCCGGCCTTGTCGAAAGGGACGATGGAAATCAACCGCTCCAGACCCAGTGCGAATCCGAAGCATGGTGTGGCGGGGCCATCGAATTCCTCGACTAGTGAATCGTAGCGCCCGCCGCCGCAAATGGCGTTTTGCGCCCCCAGACCGGACGAAATCACCTCAAAAGTGGTGCGGCTGTAGTAATCCAAACCGCGTACGAGAAGAGAGTCCAGCGTAAAATCCGTCTTGGTGGCGGCCAGTAAGGTTTTTACTTCCTCAAAATGGGTCCGGCATTTTTCACAAAGATGGTCGCTGGTTTTGGGCAGGTCACGAGCGATTTCCCGGTCGCGTTCAACCTTGCAGTCGAGAATACGCAAAGGGTTTCTTTCGTACCGTTGGTTGCAGTTGCCGCAAAGCTCCGACAAATGCCCGCGGATGGCGTCTTTGAGAATTTCCCGGTACGACGGGCGACATTCCGGACAGCCCAGGCTGTTGATGAGAAGCTTTGGGTTTTCCAGTCCCAGTTCCCGAAAATATTCCATGACCATGGTGGTCACCTCGGCGTCGATTGCCGGATGGTCCGAACCCATGGCCTCTGCTCCGATCTGGTAAAACTGGCGGAACCGTCCGGCCTGCGGACGCTCGTAACGGAACATCGGCCCGAGATAGTAAAGCTTGGCCACCGAGGGCGGATTGTATAATTTGTGCTCGACATAAGAGCGAACCACCGAAGCCGTTCCCTCCGGGCGCAGGGTCAGCCGTTCACCGCTACGGTCGGTGAAGGTGTACATTTCCTTTTCGACAATATCGGTTGTCTCGCCGATGCTACGTTCAAACAGAGCGCTCTTCTCAAAGATGGGAATGCGGATTTCCTTGAACCCGTAACGGGAAAATATTTTGTGCGCTTGACGTTCCACCCAGTGCCATTTTTCGATTTCATCGGGAAGAATGTCCTTGACGCCTTTGATACCCTGGATTTTCATGAAAATTGTCCGTTGATAGGGGAAAGGATTCAGGACTCGGCGAGCATTTTTTCCGCCAAGGCAACGTCCTCCGGGCTTCCAATAAACAGGGGAATTCTCTGGTGGATTTCCCGCGGTTTCATTTCCAGAACCCGTTGTTGTCCGGTGCTGGCCCGTCCTCCCGCGTTTTCCACGATAAACGCCAACGGCGCTCCTTCAAAACAAAATCGCAATTTGCCGTCGGGGTAATTTTTGTCGCCGGGATACATGAAGATACCGCCTTTCAAGATTGTGCGGTGAAAATCCGCGACCAGGGTGCCGATGTATCGGGATTTATAAGGACGGCCTCCAGCCTTGTCGTTTTCCTTGAGATAATCGACAAGGTTTTTTTGTTGCTCGGACCATAGCTCGGAATTGCCCTCATTGATGCTGTAAGTGGACCCCTTTGCCGGAATTTTTATGTCCGGATGAGACAAATAAAACTCTCCGATAGAGGGGTCCAAGGTGAAGCCGTGCACGCCGTCGCCGGTTGTATAAACAAAAATGGTACTGCTACCGTAAAGAATATATCCTGCCGCCGCCTGCCGATCCGCTTTTTGCAACAGGTCTTCTTCCGTCACCGTATTCCCCGGGCTGATTTTGCGGTAAACGGAGAAGATCGTGCCGATATTGATGTTCACGTCAATGTTGGATGATCCGTCCAGCGGGTCCATCGTGAAAATGTATTTTCCGCTTTGCCCCTCGGAAGAGAGGATAATAGGCTTTTCGTTTTCTTCCGAGCTGATGGCGCAAACGCTTCCGCTGTCCCCAAGCATCTTGATAAACGTGTCATTGGCGTACTCATCCAGTTTCTGAACTTCCTCCCCCTGCACGTTGGTTTTTCCCGTTAAGCCGAGAATATCCTCTCCCAGGCCGGCTTTGTTGACCTCCTTGGAAATCAGCTTGGCGGCCACAAGAATTTCGTACATGAGGTTGGTAAACTCACCCGTCGCGCCGGGAATCTCCTTTTCCTGACGGCGGATATGCTGGACGAGAGTGCATTTCTCCATAATACTTGTTCCTGTTGATCTGAGTGAATAACGGCGCGTAATTCTACCGTATTGCAGATGATACCTCAAATGAAATGCCGCCTGACCGGCAACCTCCGGTTTCCCATACCCCAAAAAATGATATAATCAAACCATCAATTCCTGTCAGAGGAAACCTGACCATGCCATGCAAGGATACCGCATCTAAAATTGTGGTCCGGCTGGACCGCAAGGAATGTTTACTCGATTTTGATTTTTCCAAGATCACGTGCTCGAAGCAAATCGCCGGTGGCACGGGATACGAAAGCTATTGCCGGGGACGCCAAATTGATGAAATTTTTCGGGTCGAATTTGAAGAAATTTTGCGTCATTTTAACCCCGAGGACGAAGAAGGCCGGTTCTTCCTGTATTTGGAATGGGATGCGTTGAGAACGTCAATCGCGCAATACCTCGGCCTTGAAAAAGGTATTGATAAGGAACGCTACAAAATTTCCTCCATCACCTACGACGAGGAGCGGGTGGAAATTTGCCAGGTGATCCGTCCGCCGAGGGAAATGCCGAAAAAAATCGTTTCCTGCGCTGTGCGGGCCGCCCAGGCGGAGAGTTAATCGGGATAAAGGCGTACCAGGCGGGCATAGCCTTGGGAAAAGTCCTGATCCCATGCCTGCGTCATGCCGCTGGCGTACGAAAGGTAAAATGCGGCCTGCTGGTCGAACGGCAGACACCAGCAACCGTTGCCGCCGCCGGGCTCGAACACCGGGTCCAAATGGATTTCCACGTTGGACCGGGCCATAATGGTGCAGGCGGGGGCATATAATTTTTCGGCCTCCTCTTTTTCAGGAAGCCGCCAGTCGTGAAAACCCAGATAATCTTTTTTGTTCATGGTGTCCACGAAGCTCAGGGCTTCCTTAAAATCAAGCCAATCCTGGAGAATTTGCCAGGAATCTTTTTTCATCCAGACCAGCCCGGTTTCCCGGTCTGTTGCCGTGCCGTCACCGTTGTCGATAAATCGTGACTGTTGATTCATGAACCGTTTCCTGTTAGAAAAATTGTCTCGATTCGCGCGGGGAGGAGGGAATTCTCCTGTCGAATTGAAGCGGTTTTGCCGTTAAAAAAGATGATGATTATCTTATCCAATAGTCATGATTTTGTGAAGAGCTATTTAAATTCCGCGGACAACAGCAGAACTTCAAAAATCCCTTTACTGAGAAAAACGTTGTCAAAATTCGCCTGTATTCCGATTTGTTTGGTTGTGTTGTCCCTTGACGCCCATGCCGCGGGCAACCCCGATTGCGGCGGCAGGCCCTTGTCCATAGCTTTTTACGAACAAGTTTCTTACTATTCCCTGGCCCTGGGATTTGGCCTGATTTTTCTGGCGACATTGCTTAATGGGAAAAAGCTTAAAACCGGATTGTTCGCCGCTTCGATCATTCCGTTTGTTGCGTGGATTTATGTTTATGCCTTTTTGGACATGGAGCAACTAAAGCAAACGATTTTCAACTACGATTTGTTGGCCGAGAGCACATTGGCGAATATTGCCGAGGGACAGGAACGTTACAAGTCCGAGCACGCCGCTTATTTGAAGGACTTGGACCGGTTGTCTTCCCATATCGCCGGCTCTCACGGCATCGATCCCTGTGTCAAGGTTCTGTCTATCCGGACGTATTCCGATCATTGGACGGGCGTGGCCCGGCACGTTTCGAGTCCCAACAAGATCGTCTGGGACAGCAGGAACGGCAGTTCCTTGAAAAAAGGTTGACACCCCCATCACGGCAAGGGAAACGCACCATGCAAGAAAAAAGACTATTGCGGCTTGTCCTGGTATTCGTCCTGGTATTGTCGCCGGCGTTTGTGGCAACGAGTCTTTTTGCCGCCAAGAAACCGCCGCCCCCGGAAAAAATCCTGAGAGGCTTTCGCGGCGAAGCAAAACTCATCGCCCGCCAGTGGCTGCGTCACGAAAAAAAAATCACTGCGCTGGAATTCATACCCGGCGAGAAGGGGCGGTTCTGGAACATGGGCTCGCTACAGGCAACGCTTGTGGACGGACGAAGAGTTTCCATCGACGCAGAAAATGATTTCTCCGGACGCAACCCCGGCCTGATCCGCGACGATCTTGATGCGCTTAAATTCAAGATTGAAACATCGGCATTATCCACACGGGAATACAGGGAATTGCTGGCCAGAAAAATCGAGCTTGATAAAAGGTTGACATCAGAACAGAAGATATTGGAAAAAGAAATCCAGCAAGAAATAGCATTGCGGCTGGAAGATGCCCTGGAAGAGGAGTTGCTCCCGGTCGAAAAGTTGACGTTGAAAAAAATGAGAAAGAGGTATGAGCGGGCAATCAAAAGGCGCATCACAAGCGAAATTGAAAATGAGGTGAAAAGAGATTTCCCAAACGCCGGCCAGGAAAAATTAAAACTTGAAATAGCCGCGAGACTGGACCGGCAGGGACGTCAACGGATCAAAAAAGCGCTACGGAAAAAAATCATGGCCCTCAGCCGTAGCGGCGGTGAAGAGGCGCCGGAGATGGAAATCTTTACCAAAAAAACTGTTGCGCTTACCCGGGCGCGCATCACGGCACAAGTCCGAGCTGAATTCGCCGCGAAAAAAAGCCGGGAACTCAACCATCTGAGACGCATTGCCCGCGGCGGGCATATGTCGCCCAGAAAAAAGCAGGATAACGTTTTAGAGAAACTTAAAAAAATGTTGGGTTGGGACCGGTTCGGCGTGTGGATCAAAAACAGTCTGCCCAATATTCCTTAGCCCTTCCTCCCTCGCGTGCCTGTTACCGCAAAAGCTACGAAATTATGCGGTCTTTTTCCTCTCTGATTTTCTGGACAATCTTGTCGGCGATTTCTTCGGCTTTCACTTCATAGGCGCCTTCCTTCAAAACCCGGCGGAATTTTTTCACCAGGTCCCGACGGATTTCCGTGGGCGGAGAATTCCGGTTTTTGCCGGAAGAGCATTTGCTCTGAGAGCCGGAGCGGTTCGCGGGGCTCGACTTGCCCGGCTTTTTTGGTATGGAGAAATCCCTCATCCGCTTGGGTGGGCCGTAGGCCGGAGTTGAAGATTCGTAATGGCGCTTTTGCTCCTTGATACTGTTTCCCAGGTAAGTATCCATTGAGCCGGCACTCTCCTATTTTCTACGGAAAACCGCCCAAAAATCTTGAGCGTTTTATAATTTTTTTGCGGCGCGAATGCCGATTTTTTCCCGGCGCGCCGGAACAAAATAGTTTCCGGCTATTCCGACTTGAAGGGCCGGAGGCCGGGGAGTAAAATGAAAATTGAAACAAGGTGCAACCTTTAGCGAAAGTGAAAATCCATGATCAGCAAAGTCATCAGCGTCGAGGGAATGAGTTGCGACCATTGCGTCCAGACCGTGCAAAAAGCGTTGTCGGAACTGGCGGGCGTCGAGAAGGTTGTCGTCAGCCTGGAAAACAAACAGGTCTCGGTGGATTTCGACGACAGCCAGGTCGGCCTGGCGGAAATTTCCGCAAAAATCACCAAGGCCGGCTACGAAGTTGCAAATTAACGGCGGAACCCGGCGGGGCAGGGGAGAATGAATCCGCATCCCCCGGTCCCGGCCTGTGTTAAGAGTCCAGCCTGCCGACGATGATATGCAGGGTTTTTTCGTTGCCGTTGCGGATGATACCGACGGGCACGTTCTTGCCGACCCGGCTTTCCGCAACCCACTTTTGCAATGTCTGGGGATGCGACACGGGTTTGCCGTCGAACTGGACGATGATGTCCCCTTGTCTCAGGCCCCCATGCTCCGCCGGAGCCTTGCTCTCGACGGTATTGACAAGCACCCCGCCGCGATAACCGGACAGGTTGAAAGAAGAGGCCAGCTCCGGCGTCAAGGATTGAATGCCGATCCCCAGCCAGCCGCGCTTCACCTTCCCATGGCGGATCAACTGGTCGCTGATCCGAATGGCCGTTTCAATGGGAATGGTAAATTTCCATTCTGCATCCAGGTCGGAATGAACGGAATTGATGCCGACGATTTCCCCTTGGACGTTAACAAGAGGTCCTCCACTGCCTCCGGGGTTGAGGGCCGCGTCCGTCTTGATCAAACCATCGAAACCCGGATTATCCGGGTACGTCAGGTTTTTACCGCTTATCACGCCGACGCTCACCGTACCGTCCAGCCCATAGGGATTGCCGATAGCCATGACCCATTCTCCGACATCGATATTTTTCGACCGGCCAAGCGGCGCCGTCGGCAGTCTTTTGAACGTGAATATCTTTAATACCGCCAGATCCGTCAACGAATCGAAGCCGACGATGTCGGCCGCGAATTCCTCGCCCTCGAACAGTTTGACCCGCAGGCGGTCGGCATCCTTGAGAAGATGCCAGTTCGTCAGAATGTAGCCCTTTTGATTCAAAATCAGTCCGGAACCGATATGTTCCACCCGGTACCTCTGGCTTAGCCGGTTTTGCAACCACCGTTTCAATGCCAAAAACCACGATTTGGATTGCCGCTGATCGGGCTCGTGGAACGCCGCGCGAATTTTTTTCAGGCTTCTAATGCTGACAACGGTGGGCCGGAGGTTTTTGGCATTGCGGACAAAAGCCTCCTGAAGAGACCGCATGGCCTGGTATTCCGGATTGTTCGCAAAGGGCGATGGCGCCGGAGTTTGCGGTGGAGAAGGCGGGGGCCGCAAGCTCCTGTCCTCCAGCAACAGCAAGCTCCCCACGACCAGCAGTCCGAACAGCGAAACAACGATGTTTCGTTTGCTTCTTGAAAAAGGTTTACGCATCCTTGCAACCCGTGTAGATCGTGGTGATTCCGCAAGTCAGGTCCCGGTAGGCAACGTCCTTGAAACCGCATTTTTCCATGATCCGCGCAAATTCCGCCTGCCGGGGAAACTCCGCAACGGATTCCGGCAGGTAGCTGTAGGCCACGGAGTGGCCGGAGATGAGCCGTCCGATCAAGGGAAGCGCCAGACCGAAATAAAACAGATAAACGAATCTGAAGATAAAGCTTTTGGGAAGGGAAAACTCGGCGATCACCACCTTGCCGCCCGGTTTCAGCACCCGCCACTTTTCGCTCAATCCCTTTTCGATATCGTTGAAATTGCGGATTCCAAATGCCGACGTAACGCCATGGAAACGGTTGTCGGGAAACGGCAGGTTCTCGCCGTCGCCCGCCTGCAGGCTGATGAAGCGGTCCAGCCGCTTGCCGCGAATTTTCCGGCGCGCCAGTTGCAACATTTTGAAACTGAAATCCACGCCGATCACCCGGATGTCGTCAAGGTCCCGGCAAGCGATTTCCAGGGCCACGTCGGCGGTCCCCGTCGCCACGTCCAGAATCCGCTCGCCCGGCCTGGGGGCCAGCAAATCCACCGCCGCTTTTCTCCAATAGCGATCCCTGCCGAAACTCAACAGCCCGTTCAGAAAATCGTATTGCGGCGCGATGGCCCCGAACATGGCCTGAATCTGCTTGGGAAATGTCGCTGATTGCTCCAGAGTTTGCTGTGTCATGGCGAAAATTTTTGACTCGACGTTTGCCAACATCTTATCATCCGCAAAAACCCCTCACAAGAGGAACCTCGACCGGGAGGGGAGATGATCTCATGCAATACCGCAAAAATTGTCGCTACCGTCATGATGAGCCTCCTTCGACAAGCTCAGGACAGGCTCTGTCGAGCCATGACAGCGCCTGACCGACCCCGCCCGCATTCCTGTCATGGTGAGCCTGTCGAACCATGACAACACCTGACTCCGCCGGTTTTTGCAGAAAAAAAAATTTTTGAAAAACGAGGAACGAAATAGTCGAAACGTCAGCCTGTTAAACCAGTAACCCCTTGCACCGCAACGCACTTTACAACTCTCCCGTCAGGTAAAAAATGAACGATTTTCGCGAAAAAACCATGCTGGAAAAAGGTTTAACTATTTATTCTTAACATAATGATATTAAAAGATATTTTTGTTACATATTTTCCCATGCCGAAGCCCGCGTTTTGAAGATTAAAATTTACAATGCCGAAATCACCGCGGAGTCACAGAGACACAGAGAAAAACCCCCAAAACCTCCTCCTTGAAGAAGACTCTCGCATAAGCGTACTTGTTCGATCGTCATTGCGAGGCGGTAGCCGAAGCAATCCAGAAAGGAGCCATTCACACCGGGCGTGGCCCGGCTGGATCGCCACGCCGCCGGCGGCGGCTCGCGATGACGCCGAGGCAGTGAAGAATCTCGGCTTATGAAAGCCCGCTTCAAGGAAGGAGGGATTTTTCTTCGCGTCCTCCGCGCCTTCGCGGTTCAAAGCCTTTCCCGGTCTCCGTTTTTTGTCCCTTATATATATCGCGAAGTGCAGGTATGCGCCGATGCAAACTCTTTGGATTTGGTCGCTTAAAGGACAAGAGGGGGGAGGTGCGTGCAGTTTGCCGGCCCGCCGCGGACCGTCAGCGCTTTTTGACCAGGATAAAATCAATCCGGCGCAGGGCGAGATCGACCTTGGAGACGCGCACCTTGACCGTGTCGCCGATCCGGTAGGTGACGCCCTTGTGGTTGCCCCGCCATTGATGTTCGGTTTCCTGGTACAGGTAATAGTCGTCGGTCAAGCTGGAAACATGCACCAGTCCCTCCACAAAAATTTCCTTTAACTCGACGAAAAATCCGAACGCCGTTACGGTGGTGATGACGCCGCCGTACGTTTTGCCGACCTTGTCCGCCATGAATTGCGCCCGCCGCAAGTCGTTGATTTGCCGTTCCACCTTCATGGCGCGGATTTCCATTTGCGTCGATTGCTCGGCGCACTGCGCGACCAGGGGCCGCAACGCCCGCCGCTCCCGACCGCTGATTTTGCGTTTGAGCGTGGTTTTCAGGATGCGGTGCGTTATCAAATCCGGGTAGCGTCGGATGGGCGAGGTGAAATGGGTGTAATGCTCAAACGCCAGGCAAAAGTGGCCGGGGTCTTTCTCGGAGTACACCGCCTTTTTCAGGGAACGCAGAAGGAGCGTGTTCACCACCCGCTCGTGGGCGGCGCCCCGGACTTTTTTGATCAGTTTCTGCAGGTCGGAGGGATGCGGGTCGCGGACATTCGACAGCTTCAAGCCGAATCCCTTGATAAACTCGTTGAACGCTTCCAGCTTGTCGGCGTCCGGCGGCTCGTGGGTGCGGTGAATCGAGGGAATTTCCAGCGACGCCAGGTCCTCGGCGACCACGCGGTTGGCCGACAGCATGAACTCCTCGATAATCTCATGGGCGATATTGTGCTCGGCAACGTCGATGCCCGCCACGTTGCCCCGGTCGTCGAGGCGGATTTCCGGTTCCGGGATGTTGAAATCGACACTGCCGGCGCGGATGCGCCGCTTGCGCAGGATGCGGCTGAGGTCGCGCATCAGCCGCAGGGCGGGCAGGACGTCGTTGCACTCACCGTCCGCGCCGCCATCCTCCAGAAACCGCGCCGTTTGCCTGTAGGTCAGCCGCCGCTGGCTTTTGATGATCGAATTGAAAATCTCGTAACCCAGAACCTCGCCCGACCGGTCGATTTCCATCAGCACGCTGACCGCCAGCCGTTCCTCGTTCGGCTTGAGACTGCAAATTTCATGGGACAGCTCGAAGGGGAGCATGGGAATCACGTCGTCGGGAAAATACACGCTGGTGCCGCGTTCGAAGGCCTCACGGTCGAGCGCCGAGTCCGCCTCCACGAAATGGCTGACATCGGCGATATGCACCCCCAGAAGAAAACCCGACCGGGTTTTCTCGATGGAAACGGCGTCGTCGAAATCCTTGGCCTTTTCGCCGTCGATGGTGAAAATCAACTGGTCGGTCAAGTCCGTTCTCAGCTTGCGCTCCGCCGCGTCGATGACCTTGGGCAACCGTTTGGCCTCGCGGGTAACTTCGTATGGAAAATCCCGCAAAATTCCATGGTTGCGTATAATAAACTGAACCTCAACTTCAGGGTCGTTGGCGTCGCCCAGCACTTCGACGACCCGTCCGGCGGGCGGATGGTGCCGGTCCGGATAGGTGGTGATTTCGACACAGACCACTTGCCCGTGTTTGGCTTTGTTGCGGTGCTCGGCGGCGATGAACACATCGTGGAAACATTTCGGCTCCGACGGCACAACCCAGCCCTGTTTCTCGAAAATTTCATAAATCCCGACCAGAGTGGTGGTTTTGCGTTCCAGAATGCGGATGACCTTGCCTTCCGGCCGGTCGTCAAACCGGCTCTGCGACTCGACGCGCACCATTACCCGGTCGCCGTGCATGGCGCCGCCCATGCGGGTTCTGCCGATATAAATGTCGTCCGGCAGGTCCGAGCGCAGAAAACCGAAACCGTTGGGATGGCCCTCGAGGACGCCGGAGACCAGGTTCATCTCGTCCGGCAGGCCGTAGCGGCCACCGCGGATTTTGACCAGCGCGCCCTCGGCGGTCATTTCCTTGAGCAGGGCGCGAAACTCGCGCCGCCGGTCGTCGGGCACGGAGAACAGCTTCATCAACTCCGACATCTTCATCGGCCGGCCGGTCTTTTCCCGCAGAAGTTTTAAAATGACGCTTTCCGAGAGGGTCATAAATTTGGTGGGATGGAAGAAGGTTCCCGGAGATTATTGCTAATTTGGAGACGAAGGGAAAGGTTCAAAAGTCGGCGGGACGCGCGCTTTCGCAAACTCTCACAATGGCGTCCAGCTTCTCCGTTATTTCAGTATCGATTTTTTCCGTGGGAACGAAACGGGCCAATTCGTGAAAACTTTTCTTCCTCATCAGGTTGGGAAGGTCCAATTTTTGAAAATATGTTTCGAACAGAGGTTCCAGAAAATCATCGCTGACCTTGGTGTTTGCATCCCAGGGAGAGCCTTTCCCGAGAGTTTTCATGGCTTGCTCCACTTCCTTGATGGCACTACGCATGGTATTTACCCGTTCACTAGCGAAAAGTGGTCCGGCATCCTCCAAGGCGGTATTTTCAGCGTATGCGTCCAAGCTTTCCGTATTGCAAAGGTAATTCTCGATTTCCCGACGCTTCCACATAAGTATTTGACGTTCAGGAAGGCTTTGAGGTTCTTGGGCAAGCCTATCAAAGATAGCTATTCCCTTTAAATCCGGAATAGCCTCCTTCAACCCATAAAAGTGTCTATTAACTTCGTTTGGTTGATTGCCCACATAGTGTACAAAGGCTTTTTCTAGGGCTTTCATTGCTTGCTTGTGATCCAGGTTTTCGGCAAAGGTTTGCAGAATGGTCAAATCCGTGGAGCCTTCCAGGTAAAGCACCCAGCCTCTTTGTTCCGCTTGATAATACTGCTCCCATCCAATCTCGTTGAGAGATTTAAGAACCTGGCTTCCCTTGTCGTTGATGCGGTGCGGTTTGCCCACAAAGGCCACGACGACTTCCTTGCCCGCGGCTTCGTTGAGCAATACCTCGGAATGGCTTGCTATGATTATTTGATTTTCATTTTCCCGCGCCCCATCGTTTAAGAGTCGATAGATTTCCCGCTGACGAAGAATTTCCAAATGAGCGTCAGGTTCGTCCAGAAGCAAAACGGCTCCCGGATTGGAATACATATAAGAAAGAAGTAAAAGGGTTTGTTGCAACCCCGTTCCGGCGGATGACAGGTCGAGCGGAATACCACCTTCCTTGTAGCTCATCTCAAATTCGCCTCGCTCCTGAATGTATCTTGGCTCGTTCAGGGAAACTCCGAAACAGTCGTCGATCCGTTTTCTGAGTTTTTCCCAGAGCTTTTTGTCTTTGTCGCAAATATTATAGCAAAGGTTTCGAAGCACCTCGGCGGTCCGGCCTTCACCGATGCGGACATCAATAGCGCCGGAGTCAAGGCGTGTTTCGTTTGATGCCAATCCGGACATGGGAGGAAGGAATGCCAATTTAACCTGTTCCGCCAGCTTGGGAATGGGCATCCGGTTGCTTCCCTTTTCTTCCGAAAGGCGTAAGGGGCGGCAGTATAAAGATTCCGGGTTGGCGTAATCGAATTCGAGGCCGCATTTCCATTGTTCGGATTCCGTTACGCCTTCGACAATAATGTCTATTCTTACATTTGTTGTTTCCGATTTTCCATTGACTTGACCAGAGTCCCTTACATGAAGGTTTTGCCAAAGAAGCTTGGCATTCGGAACCGGAAGGGCCACTAAATCGCGGCGATTCATGGTTATCCCTGGTCGCTTGCCTAGGCTTTTTTCTCCTTTACGCTTTTCGTTCCATCGTTTTAACCCTGTTTCCCAAAGCGCCAAGGCCTGCAAGGCGGTGGTTTTGCCTGAATTGTTGGGACCGATGAACACCACGGGATTTCCCAGTTCTACTTCCGCCGTCTCAAACCGCTTGAAATTTTTGACAATGAGTTTTGTGAGCATTTCTTGAATAGTTTTCAGGTTAGACTCTATAGGGTTATAACTGAAATCGGGATACGATTCAACCAAGCCCGCTTTGCTTTTTCCCGATGGTTTTCATATAATTGCTTTCCCTTGGTTAACCGTTTGTCGCGAGGCCCGCCGAATGCTCATCCAGTTGGACTGGTTAAAACAATACGTCGATTTCGATCTTTCCACCGAGGAGGTGGGGGCGCGCCTGTCCATGTGCGGTCTGGAGGTGGAAGGGGTGGAGTGGGTCGATCTGCCCGACGGCGGCAGGACCGAGGTCATGGAGTTGAACGTGACGCCCAACCGCGGCTACTGCCTGAGTTATCTCGGCGCGGCGCGGGAGGTGGCGGCGCTGTTGAACAAGACGGTGCGCCTGCCCGACGTTGCGTTACCGCAAAACGGCGGCGTTCCCATCGGCGAGCGGATCAAGGTCACCAACGACGCGCCGGAGCTGTGCCCGCGTTACGCCGCCATGGTGATTGAGAATGTATCTCCCGGTCCGTCGCCGCAATGGTTGCGGGACCGGCTGTGCGCCGTCGGTCTGCGGCCGATCAACAATATCGTCGATATCACCAATTTCGTGTTGATGGAATACGGCCAGCCGCTTCATGCGTTCGATTACGACCGCCTGGCCGGAGCCGAAATCGTCGTTCGCCGCGCCGCGCAGGGCGAACCGTTCGCAAGCCTCACGGGCAGTCAATTGAAGCTGGACCCGGAAACCCTGGTGATCGCCGACGCCGAGAAGCCGGTGGCGCTGGCGGGCGTCATGGGCGGCGCCAACAGCGAAGTCACCGACGCCACCCGCACCGTCGCCCTGGAAAGCGCTTTTTTCGATCCCGTCTCGGTGCGCCGGACATCGAAGAAATACGGTCTGCGCACGGACTCCTCCTACCGCTTCGAGCGCCGGGTGGATATTGACGGGGTGATCGACGCGCAGAGCCGGGCCGCCCAACTGATCCGCGACCTGGCCGGGGGAACCCTCTGCAAAGGCAGGATCGACATTTACCCCAAGCCGCGTGACCGGCAAGTCATCCGCTTGCGAATGGCGCGGTTGCGCAAGATGCTGGGCGTGGCGCCGCAACCCGGCGTGGTCGAGGATTTGCTGATCCGGCTGGGCTTGACGGTGCGCGAACGGAGCGCCGAGGAGTTTCTCGTCGTCGTTCCGCATTACCGGCCCGTCCTGACGCGGGAGATTGACCTGATCGAGGAGATCGCCCGCCTGCACGGATTCGACAACATTCCGGCGGGCCGTCCGCGGGCCGCGGTCAGCCCGGTCAGCCCGCAACCGGGCCGCGCCGCCGCCCGCAAGGCAAAAGAAACGTTAAGCCATCTGGGATACTCGGAAGTCGTTAATTACAGTTTTATCGAGGAAGCCGCGGCTGAAACGTTCAAGGCCGTTTTCGGTTCCGCGGAAACCGCCGCCATTGCCCTGAGCAATCCTCTCAGCGCGGACATGGGAACGATGCGCGGCAGTCTTCTGCCCGGCCTGCTCAAAACCGCCGCGCGCAATGTGAGCAAGGGGCAGACGCCCGTCAAGATTTTCGAGCTGGGGCATGTGTTTCTTCAGGAACCGGACGAGCGCCGCGAAATGACAAGCTGTGCCGCCCTGGCGCATGGCGGTTACGAAAACGACGTCTGGAAACGGCAGGGCGGGCAATACGATTTTTACGACCTCAAGGGCGCGCTGGAAACGGTCCTGGCGCAATTCAAGCTGACCCTTGAATACCGCAAAAACGATGCGCCCTTTCTGGCGCCCGGCAAGCGCGTCGACTGTTTGCTCGGCGGAGAGCGCATCGGGGTGCTGGGCGAGATTAATTCAAAGCAAGTGGCGGTGTGGGGCGCCGGAGCGAAAATCTGCGTGTTTGAAATCGATTTCGACCGCATGGTTGCGCTGTTGCCCGACGGCGTTCGCTTTGCTCCCATCCCCAAGTATCCGGAAACCTACCGCGACATTTCCATCCTGGTGGATAAAACCGTGGCCGCGAAAACCGCCGGCGACCTGATCGCCGAAACCGGCAAGCCCATCATCCGCCGGGTGGAACTGTACGATCATTTTGAGGGCAAGAAATTGCCGAAGGGCAAGAAGAGCCTGACCTTTGCGCTGGTCTTCCAGTCGCCGGAAAGAACCCTCACCGATGAAGAGGTCAACCCGGTGTTCGACCGCATTGTGGAAGCTTTGCGCGGAAAGCTGGACGCCTCCCTGCGCGAGTCCTAGCAGGTTGTTGAAAAGGCCGGATTCCCTATGTCATGCCGAACCCGCAATGTCATGCTGAGTCGGTCGAAGCATGACAGCTATTGAAAGAGATTGTCGTCCTTTTCAGCAACCTGCCGGAATAAGCGGGGGATCATCAGTTTCAGGCAGGTGCCTTCATTGAACGTGCTCTGAACATGCACGGTGCCGCCGATTTTCTCGATATTGGTTTTGACGATATCCATGCCCACGCCTCGGCCGGAGACGTTGGTAATCTTCGCCGCTGTCGAGAATCCCGGAGCAAAAATCAGGTTGAACCATTCCCGGTCGCTCATGCGGGATGCCTGTTCCTGGGTGATGACGCCTCTTTCCAAGGCGTGTTTTTTGATCCTTGCGTCGTCGATTCCCCTGCCGTCGTCCCTGATTTCGATGATGACCTGGCCTTCTTCGTAAAAAGCGCGCAGGAACAACAGCCCTTCCTCCGGCTTGCCGTTGGCGGTGCGGGTCCGGGGGTCTTCGATGCCATGGTCGATCGAGTTGCGCACGATGTGCGTTAGCGCGTTCCTGATGACCGCGATAGCGGTTTTGTCCAGCGCCGTTTCCGCGCCCTCCATGACAATACGCACTTTTTTGCCGCAACTCATGGACAGACCCTGGACAATACGTGGAAACCTGTTCCAGATATTGCCGATAGGTTGCATGCGTATTTTCATCATGTTTTCCTGCAATTCGCTGGTCAGCAGGTTCAACTGCCGGAGGGTGGCGACATAATCCGGGTCATTATTTTGGGACTCGCTGGCATGTTGCACGATTTGGTTTCGGGTCAGGACCAGTTCTCCGACCAGGCTCATCAATTTGTCGAGCAATTCCACATCCACGCGAACGCTGACATTGGTTGTTTTGGACATTACCTTGAACCGGTTCAGGATGCTTTTTTCGGCGCGTTTTGCGTCTTTGCAGGTGGCCCTTGGCCTGGCCGGAACGCAGACTTCCTCTTCGCAGGTCAAGCGGCTCAAGGTCTCCATTAGAATGGAGTAATCCATGTTGCCCTCATCATGTGTCGATTCGATGCAGGACAGCATCTGGCGGAGCGCGTCCGCCATAGACAGCAACGCATTGGCGCGATCGGCGGTCAGGGTCAATTCGCCGTCGCGCAACTTGCTGAGCAGGTTTTCGCCGATATGCGTCAAGGCCTCCAGCTTGGTGTCGCCCAGAAAACCGCAGGTCCCCTTGATGGTATGGATTGTTCGGAAGATGTTGCTCAGAAGGTCTTCATCCGCGGGGCGTTGCTCCAGTTCCACCAGGTCCAGATCCAATTGGTCCAGGTTTTCAAAGCTTTCAACAAGAAACTCGCTAATCACCTCATCCATTTCACTCTGCCCGTTATTCATTTGTTGAAAACCGCCTTGTTGCGGTTATCTGCAGAACAGAGCCGCTGGACGATGCCTCCGTGAAAACACATAATTCTTCACATCTCTAATTTAGATATCCTTTCATTGTAAATTATTTAGGGGGGAAAGCAAGGCTTTTTTAGACAGAGTCAAAAAAAACGCGATAATCAGACGGCACATTCCTGAAATTTTTCGTATAACGTGTCGCGCTCGACCGGTTCCCTGCCGGCCTCGAGGATTTTGCCGACGATGCTGTTTTTCTGGAAGAGTTGGCCGGTGGCGCCGCCGGCGGCGTGGATGATTTTTTCCTCAACCACCGTGCCGTCCATGTCGTCGGCGCCGAATGACATGGAAAGCTGGGCGATCTCCGGGGTGATCATGATCCAGAAGGCTTTGATGTGCGGAAAATTGTCCAGCAGAAGGCGCGACACGGCCAGGGCGCGCAAATCAAGCTGTCCCGTGGTCCAGGGCAGGGAGTCCAGCCGGGTGTTTTCCGGGTGGAAGGCGAGGGGGATAAAAGTCAGGAACCCGCGGGTTTTGTCCTGCAACTGCCGCAGGCGGATCAGATGGTCCACCCGTTCCTCGACCGTTTCCAGGTGGCCGTACAACATGGTGGCGTTGCTTTTCAGGCCGACGGAGTGGACGGTTTCCATGATCTGCAACCATTGCTCGCCGGAGATTTTTTCGCCGCAGATTTTCCGCCGCACCCGCTTGGCGAAGATTTCCGCGCCGCCGCCGGGGATGGAGCCCAACCCGGCCTCGCGCATTTGCAACAGGGTGTCGCGCAGGGGCAATCCCGCCATTTTGGCAAGGTGGTCCAGCTCCACGGCGGTAAAGGCCTGGATATGAACCTCCGGGAACCGTTTCTTCAACCCCGACAGCATGTCCAGGTAGTATTGAAAAGGAAATTCCGGATGCAGGCCGCCGACGATGTGAAATTCGCTGACCTTGCCGCTGTGGTAGTTTTCCGCGTCGGCGAACACTTCCTCCAGGCTTTTTTCATAGGCGTCGGGCCGCTCCGCCTTGGTGCCGAAAGCGCAAAACCGGCAACTGTGAATGCAGATGTTGGTGTGATTGATGTGGCGGTTGTGGATGAAAAAAGCCCTGTCGCCGTTCAGCCTTTCGCGGACGATATTGGCCAGATAGCCGACGCCGAGGAGGTCGGGCGTTTCAAACAGGGTGACCCCCTCCTCGAAAGACAGGCGGTTCTGGGCGCGCACCTTCGCTTCAATAGGCTTCAGGGCCTCATCCGCAAATTCAAATAACGGCATCATTCCTCCAGATTATCCGGTAAACCGCGGCGGATCAAGGCCCACGGTTCGGAAGCGGCAAGTATAGCAGTAAAACCGGGTGGCAGACGGTTTTTTTTTGCGCGCAAGTTACCCATGCTGTCCCCGTTTTTCAATCGTTTTCCGCTTGCTTTCTAACTGATTGAAATGTATAAGGTTATTTATGGACGGTTTGATCCGCGATTACATTGATTTTTTATCCGTCGAGAAACGGCACTCGCCGAACACGGTGGCCTCCTACCGCCGCGACATCATGAAATTCCGCCGGGAGTTTCACGGCGTTTCCCTGGGCGCCATCACCAACTCGGATATTCGCTCGTTTCTCCTCAAGCTCAAGCGGGGAGGGCTATCGTCGCGCTCCATCGCCCGGTGCCTGGCCTCGGTGAAGTCTTTCTTCAAGTTTTTGCTTACGGAAAATCATATTGAGGAAAACGTCGTCGAAATCCTGGAATCGCCGAAGCTCTGGAAAAAGTTGCCGGGCGTTATTTCCTCGCGGGAGGTGGATTCGCTTTTGGCGTGTCCCGACACCCGGACGCCGATAGGGCTTCGCGACCGGGCCATGCTGGAGGTGTTGTACGCCACGGGGCTTCGTGTTTCGGAGCTGGTTTCCCTGAAAACCACCGACGTGAATTTGCAGGTGGGCTATGTCCGTTCCCTGGGCAAGGGGTCGAAGGAGCGGTTGGTGCCCATGGGAGACGCCGCCCGCGCGGCGGTGGAGGGCTACCTGCAACGGGGCCGGGCGGATTTACTGAAAGGCCGCGCCGTCGCCGAGCTTTTTATCTCCCGTCGCCGGAGCAAAATGACTCGTCAGTGTTTTTGGCAGATCATCAAAGGTTATGCGCGCCGCGCCGGAATAAAAATTCCCGTTTCGCCCCATACCATCCGGCACGCCTTTGCCACCCACCTGCTCGAACGCGGAGCGGACTTGCGGTCGGTTCAGCAGATGCTGGGCCATGCCGACATTTCCACCACGCAGATTTACACCCACGTCCTCAACAACCACATGCGCGAGGTTCATCAAAAACATCATCCCAGACCCTGAACAAGTGCGCCTGGCCCCGGTGTCCGAGCCCCCCGGCAGTCCACAATATCGCAACATTTCTCCTTGACTGGTCAGGGGATACCAGTTAACATTCTTGCATTACCCCGCCCGGTAAAACGTCTCTTTCTCCGGTTGCTGAAGGGATGTTGTCTTAAATCTCCCGTCAACCCAAAACGATGATTTTTGAAATTGACGAGATTCCCGATGGCGGTCTGGATTTCAAGTTGCGCGTCGAACGCGATTTGTTTGAAATCAATCGGCCCGACTGTTCCTTGAACAAGGATGTCGAGGTTGCCGGAACCCTGAAAAAAATAGAACGGGATATCTATTTGAATGCCAGGGCGCAAACGGCCTTGGCGTTGCTTTGTTCCCGGTGCCTGGCGGCGGTCAACCATGCGGTCGATTGCAAGGTTTTCACCCGATACGTTCCCGGCCATCCCTCGAAAAAATGGGAAAAGGACCGGAAACTGGAAGACGCGGACCTGGAAACCGAGGATTACTTTGAAAACAGAATCAATATCAAACATGCCCTGCACGACCACATTTTGCTGGCCGTGCCGATGGTATGTTTGTGCAGGGAAAACTGTCTTGGGCTGTGTTCCGGATGCGGCAAGGATTTGAACAAAGGTCCCTGCGGTTGTCATCCGGAGCGGAGTATCGACCCCAGACTGGAAATATTAAAATCGTTAAAAGAAAAATCCGATAAGGAGTAACCATGGCCGTTCCCAAGAAAAAAAGATCCAAATCCAAACAGGGGCACACACGCTCGCACCAGGCTCTGAGCGTTCCTTCATACGGCGAGTGCCCGCAATGCCACGAAACCAAACGGCCGCATCACGTTTGTCCGCACTGCGGGTATTATAAAGACAAGGAAGTTCTGCAAGTGGATGTCGTTTGACGGGTTTCCCATATTTCCAATCAAATTCCGTCAACCTTTTCGAAGCCGGTCGAATCCGCCGGATTGACAAAAAATCGGCTCACGTGTGTCATGCCGCGCCTTTCGCGCATTTGTCGTTAGCGGGGTTGCTCCCCCCTTCCTGTTTTTTAATAGTTCCCCAAACGAGATGATATCGATTTCCCTGAACAAGGTTTTGTAATCCATGAAAATCGTTGTAGATGCGATGGGCGGGGACCACGCTCCCCAGGCCGTAGTGGAAGGCGCCATTCTGGCGGCGCGGGAATACGGCACGCAAATCATCCTGACCGGACAGCGCGACCGGATTGACAAGGAATTGGCCAAATTCGACGAGCAGTACAGGCAGTTCATCGAAGTCCGCCATGCGGAAGAAGTGGTGGAGATGTCGGATGTTCCCGGCAAGGTCGTACGGAGCAAGAAGAAATCCTCCATAAAAATCGGCCTGGATTTGCTCAAAAGCGGCGAAGCCCAGGCTTTCGTCAGCGCCGGCAACACCGGCGCCGTTCTGGCCTATTCCACGATTATCCTGCGCCCCTTGAAAGGCGTGGACCGGCCTGCTATTGCCATTCAGCTTCCGACGCTCAAGGGAACCTCGATTCTTCTCGACGCCGGGGCCAACGTCGATTGCAAGTCCCTTCAGCTGTTTCAGTTTGCCATCATGGGGCACGTTTACGCCCAGACCCTTCTTGGCAAGGAAAACCCTGCCGTGGGTTTGCTGAGCATCGGCGAGGAAGACAGCAAGGGCAATGAGATCACCAAGGAAGTTTTCCAGATGCTCAAAAAGAGCCATCTCAACTTCATGGGCAACGTGGAAGGCAAGGAAGTGTATCGGGGCAACGCCGATGTGATTGTGTGTGACGGCTTCACCGGCAACGTGGCTCTTAAAATCAGCGAAAGCCTCGCGGATATGATCGGCAAGGGCTTGAAAAACCTGTTTCAGGCCACCTTGAAGAGCCGGGTGGGATACCTCCTGCTGAAATCCGAGCTGGCGGAGTTTAAAAAATCGGTGGACTATTCCGAGACCGGCGGCGCGCCCCTGTTGGGCATCAACGGTGTGTGCATCATTGCCCACGGCAGTTCCTCGGCCAAGGCCATTAAAAATGCCATCAACCGCGCCAAGGGACTGATAGACAAAAAAATCAACGAGCATATCCGGGAGGATATCGAGTCCAACCTGGAGGACCAGGCTTTATGGGTCCGCAAGGGCATCATTTGGAAACATTTTAAAGAAACCATTGCCTTTGGGGGCGAGCCGGAGGAGGAGAACAACCATCCCGCTCCGGACAAGACGAAAGCTTCCGAACCGGAATCGCCAAAGGAAAAACCCTGAACGGGGTTTAGAAACACTCAGGTTTTGATGAGCAAAAACACATCGCCCAGCGCCGAAATAGCCGGAACCGGCATGTATGTTCCGGAACGGATTCTTACCAATGCGGAGCTGGAACAAATGGTGGAAACCACGGACGAATGGATCCGTGTCCGCACGGGTATTCGGGAGCGGCGTATCGCCGCGGATGAGGAAGCCTCCTCGGACATGGCGGTTCGGGCCGCCCGCGCGGCGGTAGCCTCGGCGCGGATCGAAGTCGATGAGTTGGAAATGATTATCGTGGCCACCTCCACTCCGGATATGCTGTTCCCCTCCACGGCTTGCTTCGTGCAAAAGCATCTGGGCGCGGCCCGGGCCGTGGCTTATGATATCTCTGCGGTTTGTTCGGGATTTGTTTTCGGGCTTTCCATCGCCGAGCAGTTCATTAAATCCGGACGTTATAAAACCATTCTTCTGGTCGGCAGTGAAGCGTATTCAAGAATTATTGACTGGAAGGACCGCCAGACCTGTATCCTGTTTGGCGACGGCGCCGGAGCGATGGTTTTGCGGCGCGGAGAAAACGCCGGGAAAAGCGGCCTGCTGTCCACGCATATTTATTCCGACGGCGCCATGGCGGATCTGGTCCAGGTGCCGGGAGGAATCGGCCGGCATCGCATCTGCCACGACGCCATCGACCGCAACCAGTATGTCGTCAAAATGAAAGGCGGCTCCACTTTTAAAATCGCCGTCAAGCGCATGGCCGAGGTTGCCGTGGAAGCATTGCGTTGCAATGGATTTTCCCTCGACGACGTCGGCATGATGATCCCGCATCAGGCCAACAAGCGGATCATCGATGCCGTCGCCGAAAAACTCCGTCTGCCCGCGGAAAAAACGTTCGTCAATATCGACAAATACGGAAATACGTCGGCGGCTTCCATTCCCATTGCCGTTCACGAGGCCCGGGAATGCGGCAAAATAAAACCCGGGGATTTGGTTCTGCTGACCGTGTTGGGAGCCGGTTTAACCTGGGGAGCGGCATTGATCCGATGGTGAAAATCGCCTTTTTATTTCCCGGCCAGGGGTCGCAGTACGTGGGGATGGGGAAAGACTTTTTTTCCGCTCTGCCGGAGGCTCGGAGCCTGTATGAACAGGCCGGGGAAATTCTTGGAATGAATATCGCGGGCCTTTGTTTTGACGGGCCGGAAGAAACCCTGCGCCTGACCGAAAATGTCCAGCCGGCGATCCTCATACACAGTACAATAGCCTTGAAAACCATGAGGGATCATGGTATAGATTCGATACTATCCGCCGGTCATAGCCTGGGGGAATATTCCGCCCTGGTCGCCGCGGGAGCCCTCGGTTTTGCCGATGCCGTGCGGCTGGTTCGAAAACGCGGACAGTTTATGCAACAGGCGGTCCCTGTCGGCATCGGGGCCATGGCGGCCATTATCGGGCTGTCTTCAGAAAAGGTTCAAGAATTGTGTGGCCGGTTTTCCAGCCAGGAATCACTGGTTCAACCCGCCAATATGAATAGTCCGGGGCAAACCGTCGTCGCCGGACACAAGGAAGCTGTTGAAAGAGTTTCCAACGAAGCAAAGAGCGCCGGCGCAAAAAAAGCCGTCTTGTTGCCCGTCAGCGCTCCTTTTCATTGTTCCCTCATGAAACCCGCTGAAATCAAACTTCAACAAGAGCTTGCGAAAACCGATTTTCAAAACCTGGCCTTTCCGGTGATTACCAATGTCGAGGCCAAACCCATTTCCAGGGGAGAGGAAGCCCGTGACGCCCTGCGCCGGCAGGTTTGTTCTCCCGTGCAATGGGTCGAGACCATGAAGGTTCTCGTGGAACAGGGAGTGCGAACCGTCATCGAGCTGGGGCCGGGAAAAGTTTTATCGGGATTGATGCGGCGCTTTGACAAGACCATCAATTGTTTCCATGTCGAGGACCGGCAAACCCTTGAGAAAACCTTGTCGGCGTTGCGTTCCAGCGGCGGTTAGGGTGCAATGAAAGGTTGTGATGGAATTAAAGGATAAGCTCGCCCTAGTCACGGGCGGGGCGCAGGGAATCGGCCGGGAAATCGCCGAGCAACTGGCCGGCCGGGGCGCCCATGTGGTCATTGGCGACTTCAATTTGCAGGGCGCGGAAGAAACCGCCGAGGCTATTCGCGGCTCCGGCGGCGCCGCGTCCGCCGTCCGTCTGGATGTGACGCAGGCGGCGGAAGTGCGAAACGTCTTCGAGTCCGTCGCCGAAGAGCACAAGTTGCTGGACATCCTGGTCAATAACGCGGGCATCACCCGTGACGGGCTGTTACTGCGGATGAAAGAAGAGGATTGGGACCGGGTGCTGGACACCAATCTCAAAGGTTGCTTTTTCTGCACCCAACAGGCCGTCAAGCAAATGATAAAACAGAAAGCCGGCGCCATTGTCAATATTGCCTCGATCGTCGGGGTCATGGGAAATTTTGGCCAGGCGAATTACTCAGCTTCCAAGGCCGGCTTGATCGGCCTGACCAAAACCACCGCCCGGGAAGCCGCCGCGCGCGGGATAACGGTGAATGCCGTCGCCCCCGGCTTCATCGATACGGCTATGACTCAAAAACTGGATGACAAGGTAAAACAAAAACTGCTCGAACAAATTCCTCTGGCCAGACTGGGCTCGGCAAGGGATGTCGCCGATTGCGTCCTGTTCTTGGCTTCCAGCCGGGCTCGTTATATTACGGGACAAGTGATTCATGTTAATGGCGGGATGTTAATGTAACACCTTTTAGGAGCTTTAAAACTATGTCTGTTGAAGAAAAAGTTAAAGAAATTATTGTCGATCAACTTGGTGTGGACGAAAAACAAGTCAATGACTCCGCATCATTTATTGATGATTTGGGCGCCGATTCCCTGGATACCGTTGAATTGGTTATGGCGTTGGAAGAAGAGTTTGATATTGAAATCCCCGATGAAGAAGCGGAAAAAATCGTCAATGTAAAAAACGCCATCGACTACATAAAGGGACACAGCAACTGATCGGCGGTATCCAGGGAATTTCATGAAGCGGCGTGTCGTAGTGACAGGTTTGGGGATTATATCTCCTCTGGGGATTGGTGTCGAAGAAAACTGGCAGGCATTGTGCCGTGGGAAATCCGGAGTCGGGCGCATCACAAAATTTGATGTCGATGAGTTTCCCATAAAAATTGCGGGCGAGGTCAAAGGGTTTGAAGCCTCCGATTACATTGAGCACAAAGACATCAAGAAAATGGATATCTTCATCCATTATGCCGTCGCTTGCAGTCGCATGGCGTTGCAGGATTCCGGGTTACGGATCGACGAGGCAAACGCCGAGAGAGCCGGCGTTTTGATAGGGGTCGGGCTGGGAGGCCTGCCCGCCATTGAAAAATACCACGGCATTTTGAAAGAACGGGGAGTTCGCAAAATCTCCCCGTTTTTTATTCCGATGCTGATCGCCAACCTGGCTTCCGGCCAGGTTTCCATTATGTCCGGCGCCAAGGGGCCCAACTCCTGTGTGGTGACCGCTTGCGCTACGGGAACCCATTCCATTGGCGATGCCGCACGGTTGATACAGAGGGGAGAGGCCGATGCCATGATTGCCGGCGGCACCGAATCGGTCATCACCCCGTTGGCGATTGGCGGGTTTCACGCCGCCAAGGCGCTGTCTTCCCGGAAATGCGAACCTCACGAAGCCAGTCGTCCCTTCGATAAAGACCGCGATGGATTTATCATGGGCGAAGGATGCGGTATCCTGATCCTGGAAGAACTGGAATCGGCGAAACGGCGCGGCGCGTCAATTTATGCCGAAATCGCCGGTTATGCGCTCAACAGCGATGCCTATCACATCACCGCAACCTCGCCGGAGGGCGAAGGCGGGGCGCGGTGCATGAAGCTGGCTTTGAAGGACGCCGACATAGAGCCCGGTCAGGTCGACTATATCAACGCGCACGGAACGTCCACGGCGGCGGACGCCACGGAAACCATGGCCATTAAAAAAGTCTTCGGCAAACGAGCCTATCAACTGGCGGTCAGCTCCACCAAGTCCATGACCGGTCACCTCTTGGGTGCGGCGGGGGGCATTGAGGCCCTTTTCACCGTTTTGACCCTTCAGCGCGGCATCATTCCTCCCACCATCAATTACGAAACACCCGATCCGGAATGCGATCTGGATTACGTGCCCAACAACGCCCGCGAACAGGCCGTCGATGTGGCCGTGTCCAACTCATTCGGTTTTGGCGGCACCAATGGCGTACTGGTTTTCAAACGCTTCATCAACTGATCGGGAACGAATTTATGTTGTCGAAGAAACGGCTTCAGCGTTTGACCTTGTTGCAGGAAACCCTGGGATATTTTTTTAAGGACATCAACCTGTTGAACAAGGCGCTGACTCACAAATCATTTGTGAATGAAAGAAATCGCGCGATCAAGAACAATGAGCGCTTCGAGTTTCTCGGCGATTCGGTTTTGGACCTTATTGTCAGCGAGTTTACCGTCAAGCAATACGCCGGCCACCGGGAAGGGGAGCTTTCAAAAATCCGCGCCGCCGTTGTGAATGAAAGCCGTCTTGCCCGGCTCGCCCGGGAAATCGGCCTGGGCGATCTTCTGTTGCTGGGCAAGGGCGAGGAAATTTCCGGCGGCAGAGCAAAAGTTTCGCTATTGGCCAACAGTTTTGAGGCTCTGGCCGGCGCCATTTACTTCGACGGTGGTTTGGAAAACGCGCGCCGGGCGTTTCTGCCCTTGTTGCGCGACGAAATTGAAAATTACGCCGAAACCCGGGATTTCCAGGATTTTAAAAGCGACCTTCAGGAATACACGCAAAATAAATTTAACTGCATTCCGAGTTATAAAGTGATCAGGGAAACCGGCCCGGACCACAGCAAAACGTTTGAAGTGACCGTACAGATTAAAAACGAGGTCTGGGGAACCGGCAAGGGACACAGCAAAAAAGAAGCCGAGCAGGCCGCCGCGCAGGACGCCTTCCAAAGCTTCAATATGGAAATCGCTTCCGGAAAATTAGGTTAGTCTGGAACGCGCGGTATGCGTCGCTTAGGCTGAAACCCGGATTTTCTTTGTTTTGAAATGGAGAAAGAACCTTATGGTAACCATTGGCATGAATTACAAGATGATCCCCGGGAAGGAAAAAATATTCGAGGATGCTTTTAAAAACGTTTTGGAGGTCATGAAGGAAATGCAAGGACATTGCAAATCCTTTTTGTACCGGGATGTCAATGACCCCCAGTCGTACCTGATCGTTTCCGAATGGGACTCCGAGGAAGCGTTCAACGCTTTTATCCGGTCCGATAAATTCCGGGGCGTTGCCAACTGGGGCAAGGAAAACATCCTGGCGGGACGGCCCGTTCATACGGTTTATAAAACCTGAGCCAACCGCCGCTTCAGGGTTTTGCCTTGGGGGTGTAGTGGATTTCGCCCCTTTTGATACATTTGACGAGCTTGGAATGGAACTGTTCGGTATCGTGATGCAGTTGGCCTTCGCGTCGCCAGCGGATGTTTACCAGTTGGCCGTCCGGGTGATTGATGATCTTTGTTATTTCCCCTGTATTGTCCGACAGCGGTTCATAAAGGACGTCTCCTATGTTTAAATTTATTTTCATGCAACCTCCAGGTGTGTGGCGCAATTGCCATTTTGTGGTCCGCGGCGACGACCAGGGATTGTTAATATGAAATACATTCTGATGGAACCCATGTATGAGGGAATGACCACCGGCAAGGTTGAAAAATACCTCGTCACCACCGGCGACAAAGTCAAAAAGGGGATGCCGGTAGCGGAGATCATTGCCGAAGGCTATTTTACCTTAACCTCGGAGATCGAGGGAGTGATTACGGAGTTTTTCGTGGATGTCGAGGAATATGTCCCCGTGGGCACTCCGCTGATCGAACTCGAATAGCCCGTTCAAAAAAACGAATAAATCAGGGTCGTCACTCCCAGGTAAATGGTCAGGCCGGCGATATCGTTCATGATCGTTACGCAGGGACCGGTGCTGATGGCCGGGTCGATATTGAGCCGGAGAAAAATGATGGGCGTTGTCGATCCGATGAGCGACGCCATGCTGACGGCCAGGAGGATGCCCAGTCCCACCGTGAGCCCGATGAGGGGAGAAGCGTTCAGAAAAGAGCCGGCAACGGCGGTGATCAGGACCCCGCACAATATCCCGAAAATTAATCCGTTCAACACTCCCACCCAAATTTCGCTTATGACGACCGTCCGCAGGTTGTCGGACTGGATGTCTCCCGTTGCCAATCCCCGCACGATGACCGTGGCTCCCTGAATTCCGACATTCCCCGCCAGACCCAGCACAAACGGAATAAAGAAAATGACGGAGGAAAATTCCTTGAGGGTTCCTACGTAATGATTGAGGATTGACGCGCTGACCAGTCCGCCGATAAATGTGCTGAACAGCCAGGGAGCCCGCGCGAGAATTTTGTGATGGATGCGTTTGGCGAATGGGTCCGCTTCCTTCGTCCCGACCATCGTGAAAATTTCCTCGCTGGCGATTTCCTTCATCGTGCGCAGAACGTCGTCGAAAGTGATGATGCCCTGGACAACGTTTTTCTCATCCACAACGGGGACGGTGCTGATTTGTTCATGGTCCATAAGGCTGGCCACTTTTTCGCAATGGTCGTCCAGGGTTACCTTGGGAGGAGATTTGCTCATGAACTGATAGGCCTTTGCGTTGGCGCGCACATTGAGCAAATCGCGCAGTTTGAAATAACCCAGAAGCTCGTCGTGATTGTTGACCACGTAGAAATACGGATGGTTTCCCTGGTAATTATTTTTCTTCAGATCGATCAGGATATCCGCCGCCCGCTGGTTTCCGGTGACTTTGTTGAAGCGGGGAATCATCAGACTGCCGGCGGTTTCCTCGCCGTGACGGATGAGGTCTTTCAGCATGTCGGCGTCCTGGGGGCCCATTTGCTCCAGGAGTTCGTCGCGTGTTTCGGGGGGCAGTTCTTTCAGAATGTCGGTGGCCTCGTCCTCGGCCATCCCGGACAGGAAATGCGCCAGAAAATCATGGGGAAGCGATCCCATGATTTCCTCCCGGCTGATCTCGTCGGTTTCATACAGGAGCTCCTGGAGTTTCTTGGAGTCCTCGATGCTTTCAAAAATTCGGATCTTTTCCGGGGCTGGTAACTGGTGCAGTAAGCGGGCTAGATCAAAATGATCCATGCTGTTGATGGCCCGGACAAACTGCTCCTGCGTGATATCCGGATTGCTGATCAATTGTGTGATCTTGTCGATAGGCATGTTTTTTATTGCAAAACGCGGGTTTCTCTGTAACCTGAAAGCGTGTGAAACACGGGTCTTAAAATATTGCGGAGGTAGTTATGGTTATTGGGATTTCGCACGAAGACATGAAAAAACTGCGCGCTCAGCAAAAGGCGGCGTCCAAAATCAGCCCCAGAAAAAAACGAACGGCCACCCTGTCCAAAAAATTTAAGGATAAAGCATTTAAAAATTTTGATCAATCGCCGTCGGCAAAAAATAAAGATACTGATATTTCCGTCGATTTGCACGTCAAGCTGAATGACAACTATCAACGCACGGGCTTGTATGTGCCCAAGGGCAAATGACCGGACGACGCAGAGATGGACGAAGAAACAGACTACGTGGTTGAACCAACCGATTCACCATCGGTTAAGTTGCCAAGGCGGGCTGTTGATGATTATGGCAGGCGATTGATTGAGTGGCTCAAGTGGTTTTGACCGCTTTTGCGACGTTGGTGCTGTCGGCCTGCTCCCGGGTGGTTTCCGAGGAATGGGCTGAGCCGCCATTCCCTTCCTCGGCTTTCTTCTTCGCCATATAACGCTCATAAACGTTTTCGCTGATAAACAGCTCGACCAAATCGGAATCGAGTTCCATGTTCTTGGCCATGGCTCTGAGTATTTTGTAAACCACCGCCAGGGGCATGGCCTTTTTGTAAGGCCGGTCGGAGGCAGTCAACGCTTCGGCAATATCCGTAACGGCCATCAGCAGACCCTCAAACGGTATCTCATCTCCCTTCAGGCCCAGAGGATAGCCCTTGCCGTTGATGAATTCGTGATGGGCGCCCGCAAAATTGGGAATGTTTTTCAGCTTCTTGGTGAAGGGAATTTTTTCGAGCATTTTCAGGGTCACCGCAGCGTGGTTCTGCATGATCTTCCGTTCTTTTTCGGTAATGCTTCCCCGGCGGATGGAAAGGTTTTCCAATTCATCGTCGTCCAGGTAGCGAACTTCCTTGCCGTCTTCATCCGTGTAAGTGAGCCGGCTGATGGCCTGCAGTCGCTCGATTTTCTCATCTTCCAGAAATTCGCTGGGGTTATTGCATTCAAGTATGAATTGCCTTATTTCTTTCAGCTCCTCTATTTTGGGCTTTGATTCTTCTTCCCAATTTTTCATGCTTTCCGGAGAAGCGCCCTGTTCCAGCAGTTTGATTTTTCGTTGCGCGCTCAAATGCTTTTCCCTCATGATCAAGTATTTGAAGCGCATGTCCACAAGGTGTACACGGTCGAAAATCGTTTGCAGTTTCTTGGCTTTTTCCACGACATCCACGGGGGTGGTGACTTTGCCGATGTCGTGCATCAAGGCGGCGATTTTGAGTTCGTACAATTGATCGGGATTGAATTTGATTTTCCCGAACCGGCCCGATTTTTGTTCGTTGATCACGTCGGCCATTTCCATGGTCAAGCCGGCTACCCGCCTGATATGTCCGCCTGTCACGGGAGATTTTTCGTCGATGGCCGTCGCCATGACCTCGACGAACGATTCAAACAAACGCTCCATGTCGTTGATGAGCGACACGTTGGTAATCGCCACGGCGGCCTGGGAGGCCAGGGATTCGGTCAGTTCCTCGTAATCCGGCGAGAAGGAAATAACTTTTCCCTTGGAATTTTTGGCGTTCAAAAGTTGCAAAACCCCGATCACGTCGTCTTCATGGTTTCGCATGGGAACCACCAGCATGGATTTCGAGCGGTACCCCGTGGACTCGTCAAATTTTTTCGGCCCCGTAAAGTCGAACAGGTCGGAGTTGTAGACATCGGGAATGTTGACGCTGATGCCCTTCATCGCCACATAGGCGGAGACATTCGACTCCTTCAATTCCACTGGCGGAAAGGGAATTTCCTCTCCGGACTTTCCGCCCATATAAGTTTGCAGGCTTTCATTTTGCAGGATTTTAAAGCGGAGCGTGTTGCCCTCCTTGATATACAGTGTGCCGGCGTCGGCGGTGGTAAACTGGCGGGCCTCGGTGACGATCATTTCCAGCAACGCATTCAGGTTTCGTTGGCCGGACAGTGCCCGTCCGATATCGGACAACCGCCGGATCTGGGCCGTCAGGCGCTCGGAAAACGTCGTTACTTCACTGACAACATTCTTGAGAAGCGAATCGAGGTTTTCATCTTCGGATAATTTGACAGCCACTTTGGCTTTCGCGGTCAATTTCTTTTTGGTGTCGTCCATAATATTCCGACCGTAATTTGTTTTGCTACCTCAAGTGTAAATCTTGCTGTTATTAGGTTACCGCAATAACGCAAAAAATAAAGAAAAAAACGAATGAAAAATAAGCGATGTTTCATTTGCTATCCAATATGATCCTTCAACAGCAAGGGTTCGTCGCTCAACCAGATTTTTTTTCCGCAAACGTTGACGAAAACGGGGTTTTCGGTTTTAAAAAGGGTCAGGTGAGCTTCGTACAGGCTGTCGGCGTCTGTGTTGCTGTCTCCGTAGGTTTCCTTTTCCTCGTTACTGATCCCTTCTTCAAACTTTTTGATGCCCTCGCTGGGTGGCACGCCCCTGAAGTAGGATTGGAGCAGTGGGTCCTTGATTTGATCCAGATGCTTGGCATTTTTTCTCAAGAGCAATTTGATGCCGCGGGATGAGGCAGACTGAAACAGCCCCGCGCGAATGCAGGCGTGTCTGGATTTGCCGGGTTGCAGGACCCATTTTTCGATGGCCTCCTTGGAATGGGCCATGGCGCCATAACTGCCCAGTTGGTGTTTGAGAAGGTAAAAAGTCGAGTAGGCGACAATCATTCCGATATCCAGATTTTCTTCAAGATAGAGGATCGGGTCGAACGACAGTTTGTTGGACTGCTTGATTTGCTCCGGCGTAGCCATTTTGATGGGAACTCCCACTTCACCCAGGGCGGTGGCGTAAAACATGGCATCGAATCGGCCGCCGCTGAAGGATTGGATTTTTTTCAGGCAGTCGGGATCGGTGATGTCTCCAAACACCGTATGGTTGGCGTTTTCGATTTTGAAGTCCGGGTCTTCCTTGCCGAACCAGTTGGCGACGATGGTCGCCTCCTGGCCGTAGGTGGTGCGTAATGCCCGAATGGCCGCCGTACCCATAACGCCGCTTCCGCCGATGATCAGATAGATTCCCATTTCGCTCCTCCCTTGAAGTCAATCTTTATAACGGTATTATCAATGATTTTTCATTCCTGATGCCGCGGCGGATGGCCGCCGGATGGCGGAACCGTCGGCGGGTTGACATTAAAACCGCATTAAACAAGAAGGCCATGGATACGAAAAATCGGTATCAGGAGCCTCCGTAATTTTCTTCCGTGTCCCAAAAGGGGATTTGTGCGTTTTCATGAATGGCGATTATCATGTTGGGATCGGTGGAAAGAAATCCGGCGATTCCCACCGCCAACTCGCGTGCTCCGGTGAGTAGCGTTCGCGGCCAATCTTCGGCATCGGCGCCTTTGTGTAATAGGACATATTTTTCAATATAGGTTGCCGCCCGGCTGAGGGTTTTTTGAAGCGAAAGAGCGTCCAGGGTTCTTTTCCGGTTTTGTTGGGCCGACCGGGAAAATTTCAACCAGGAATCGATTTCCTCGTCGCTTTTTCCGGACAGCCGCATTTCTTCTTTAAATTGAGCCTCGCCCTTTTCGCGGACGTGTTGCGAGACGAAAAGCGCCAGATCATTTAAAGGAACGCCGTTGCGCGTTTCGCACAGGTATTTCAGGTTTGAAATGACCTTATTGATACTGCCATCCAGTTTGAGGCCCTGGACGGAGCGGTCGCGCAGTTGGGACGATTTTTCAAAGTAGGCCCACAGGCCGCCCGCTTTCTGGACTCTTTCCTTTTCCTTTTCCAGAACGGATACTCGTTCCAGGCAGGAGAGGGGGGCGGCGGTCGCTCCAGAGGCGGCAAATACCGCGAGAACGACTCCAATAAACAACCTCGGCGCGAAAAGAAAAAATGGTCTGGTCGGGCGCATCAATCAGTTGCCGCTAACGTGTTCCGTTCCCTTGGCGGCAGGTTGCGGCGAAGCTGGCGCTCCGCTGACATGGGCCGGAGACTCCGAACCGCCTCCACTCACATGGGCCTTTGTTTGGGCGGGAGCCGCGGCCTCGGGTTTTGGAGCTTCTTTCTTCTCCGCTTTTTCCGCGCAACCCAAAGAATAAAGCAATGATACGGCGCAAAGAACAAATAAAAATTTTCTCATCGAAAACACCTCCTCCGGTTTGATTTTTTATGTGAGAACTCTGCGTTTCGATGAATTTGAATCGCTAAAATAACCGATTCGCTTTTCGTCACGTGAAATGGAAAATCCATTAAAGCCCCGTCCAGTCCGTGTTGCCCATTTTCAGGATCGTTGTGAACTCCGACTTTTTCAGCGGCAACACCGACAACCGCGACTGCCGGACGAGGGCTATTTCTCCGAGCTTGGGGTGAACCTTGATGTCCGCCAATGTCACCGGATTGGCAAGAGGCTTGACTGCCTGCAAATCCACGACAACCCAATTGGCGTCGTCGGTGGTCGGGTCCGGATAAAACTCCCGCGTCACACGGGCGATTCCTTTAACCTCTTTTTCGGAAACGCTGTGGTAAAAGAGCGCCAGATCACCCTTTTGCATCGCCTTCAAATTGTTCCGCGCCTGGTAGTTGCGAACGCCGTCCCAATAGGTTTGTTTGTCCTTGACAAATTGCTCCCAACTGTATTTGGAAGGCTCTTGTTTGACCAGCCAGAACCGCATCTTATCACCTATTCCTGAAATGGGTTATAATAATTTATCACCGATATAATGTATTTCCTGGCAGAGTGAATTACAACCCCTTTTGATGCCCACAATCAAGGAGGTAAAGCCGCATGGTTGGTAGATTCCGATTGACGGCACGGCTAGACCCACATATAATCAATCTCTTATCCTATCCTTGAAATTTTAATTCGGCCTCTCTTGCAGAGGCCTTTGCATGGAGTGAAGTTTAAATGTTCCGAAAAGAAATCAAAGTGCTGGACTGTACGATACGCGATGGCGGTTTGATGAATGGTCATCAGTTCAGCAACGACTTTGTCCGCAAGGTGTTTCTTGCCAGCTCCGCCGCCGGGGTAGATTATGTCGAACTGGGCTACAAGGCCGATGAATCCCAGTTCAGCCGCAATGATTATGGCCCTATGAAATTTTGTACGGAAAAAGACCTTGAAGCGATTATCGGAGATGCTACGGACCGATGCAAGATTTCGGCGATGGTGGATATCGGCCGGGTGGACCCGAAAAATATCATCCCCAAGGGTGAAAGTTACCTGGATATGATGCGTGTCGCCAGCTACGTCAAAGACATCGACAAGGCCATCGACCTCGCCAATCTGATCAAGTCCAGGGGGTATGAGGTCACCATCAACATCATGGCGGTATCCCACGCCAGGGAAAAGGAGCTGGATGAGGCCCTCGAGCAAATTGAGACTGAAAGCGGGGTTGATGTCGTGTACCTTGTGGATAGTTTCGGCGCCCTTTATTCAGAGCAAATCGCCTACCTTGCCAAAAAGTACAAGTCGATCCTGAAATCGCGGGAAGTCGGCATCCATGCCCATAACAACCAGCAACTTGCCTTTGCCAATACCATCGAGGCGATTATTCAGAACGTCAATTACCTGGATGGCACCATTTTCGGCATTGGCCGGGCGGCGGGAAACTGTCCGCTGGAATTATTGCTGGGATTTTTGAAAAATCCCAAGTTCGACATAACCCCCATCCTGGAAGTTTTGGAAAACGAGTTTGTTGATCTGCGGAAAAAAATCGAGTGGGGATACACCATTCCCTACATGCTTACCGGGGTTCTGGACATTCATCCCCGGGCGGCAATGGCGGTGCGCAATTCCCAGGAAAAAGACGGCTATCTGGAGTTCTACAACAAACTGACCATCGAATCGAACGTCTAGGCGACTCCCTGATGCCCTCCGACGGATTTAACCAGACCCGTTTCGAGGAAGAACCCGTTCTGGGGATTATCCGCGGTGTGACGCGCGAATCGCTTCAGGGCGTTCTTGAAGCGGCGATAACCGGGGGATTGCGGTTCGTTGAAATCACCCTCAATACGCAAAACGCGCCCGAACTGATCGAGCAGGCGGTCAGGGATTATTCGCGGAGCCTTTGTATAGGCGCGGGGACGGTTCTTTGCCGCCAGGATGCCCAGACGGCACTGGCTTCTGGGGCACGGTTCATCGTCACGCCGACATTGAACGATGACGTTGCGGCTTTTTGCCGCGATCAGGACCTTGCTTTTTTCCCCGGCGCGTTTACACCTACTGAAATCGAGAAAGCCTGGCGGGCGCGGGCGGCCATGGTTAAAGTTTTCCCCGCTTCCCAATTGGGACCCGAATACTTCCGCGACATCAAAGGCCCGTTTCCTGAAATTCGCTTGATGGCCGTGGGCGGGGTCGGACCGCATAATATCGGCGATTACCTCGCCGCCGGAGCATCCGCCTTGGCCGTGGGAGGATCTGTCTTCTCCCCGGAACGCATGACTAACCGCAAGTTTGACCTCATTCGCGCCGATATTGAAGATTTTTTATTGGCAGTGAGAAATTTTTACTCTAAAATGAGTTGACGATCGGCAGGGTTCATCCGCCTCTCAACGTCTTACCCGAAATCATCAAGGGGGATCACACCATGGCTTATGATTTTATGAAAAATTTCATCACGTTTGAAACCTTCGAAGATGAAGAACGTTTCGGCAGATTGTTTCAAGCCTTTGAAGACACCCTGAAAGAGGTCGAGGAAACGGAAGGTGGTTTTTCCGACGGAGAAATCATGCAGGCTCTCGACCTCGTTGGCTTCAACCTGTTTCGGGACAACTGGGAGGAGTTTAAAAAGCTGGAAATGAACCGCGACCTGTCGATGATGGAATTCGGCAGAAACAAAAAAAGAAAATTTTTGAATTGAGCGGTTTGCTTTCCCTTGTCAATCCCGGCTGGCTTGATTTTTCCCTCAGCTAAACCTTTCTCGTGTCCACGAATTTTTGGAAAATACCCAAATATCATTCAGTGGAACAAGTGCTAGGTCTTAATGTTCCTGGATAGCGAAGTTCCTATTCTTGATACCACCCTTCGGGATGGTAGCTATGTGATCGATTTCCAGTTTACTGCCCGCGACACGGAAATTCTTTCTCACTCTCTGGAAAAACTGGGAGTCCGATTAATTGAAGTCGGTCATGGATTGGGCATCAATGCCAGCCTGACCAAAGGCAGGGCGGCGGCCAGCGACCTGGAATACGTCCGAGCCGCCCGGGCGGGTACTCGAAAAGCCAGAATAGGCATGTTTTGCATCCCCGGCATTGCGCGGTTGGAGGATTTGCGGGCTTGCATTGACGAAGGTTTGCAATTTGTGCGAATTGGCATAAATATCGACAAAGTGGAAACCAGCGAGCCATTCATTGCGGAAGCAAAAAAGCTTGGTTTATATGTCTGCACCAATTTCATGAAGTCCTACGCTCTTCCCCCCGAAGAGTTTTCCAGGGTTGTAAAGCTCAGCGCCGATTATGGAAGCGATTTGGTGTATCTGGTAGATTCCGCGGGCAGTATGCTCCCCAGCCAGGTCATCCAGTACATTCAGGCAATGCGTAGTGTGGTCGATTTGCCGATCGGGTTTCATGGTCACAATAACCTGAACCTGGCCGTCGCGAATTGCATAGCCGCCATGGAAAATGGAGCCTCATTGGTGGACTCGTCGCTTTTGGGTATGGGGCGTTGTTCCGGAAACACACCAACGGAAGTTATGGTTATTGTATTGAGACGCCATTTTGGGGTTTGCAAGGATTTGGATCCTATTTTAATTATTGAGCTGGCGGAACAAGCTATTGCTCCCTTGCTTAAAAACCGATGGGATAACACCGAAAAAGTTGTCCTGGGTTGCGCCAGGGTTCATTCAATGTATTCCGACCGAATCCGGCACATGGCCGGCAAGGAAAAAAAACTTTTTTACAGTCTGATCGCGGAGGTGGGCGAACTGGACTGTCTCAATTTGTCGGAGGAAACACTTGCGAAGGCAACCCGCAAGGCTTTGCCGGCGGATGTCTTTTCCCAACAGTTGGGAAATGTTTCCTTGGTCAAACCCGACTCATCGTCGCCGGATGAAATAGCCCGGATGGCGGTCAAGCTTAATCTTCCTATACACATCAACGTGTCTTCTGAAAATACGGATTGCGAGGTCAAGGTGAATGAAACCGAAATCCATGTGACTTGCTCACCGGCACACACCACCAAAATTCTCAAATTTGAAGGCATGGTGAAAAAAAAGATCGTGGTCAACCATCTCTTGCAAGCCTCGTCTTCCCCGAAGATGAAAGTTGGCGGCTCTTAAAGGAAGAGACCTTTGCATAAGCATCCTTGTTTAATCGTCATCGATGACACCGGAAGGAAAAGGAATGAATCTAACGTTGGATGAGTTCGGCGATTTATTGGCCACCTTGTTGCCTCGGGATAACCGGCCGGTAGTTGCCTACACGGGGATATGGACTTTTGCGCGGATTTTCCCCATGCCTTTAAAAGATGTTCCCGAAGCTATATTGGGCAAAATACTGGAGATTGTAGGGCCGGATCGAACCTTGCTTATGCCCTGTTACACGTCCGGATTTAATGATGGCGTAATTGATCTGGATAACGAACCGGGCAACACCGGAATTGTAAATGAATTGCTGAGAAAAACCCCCAGGGCCCGGCGCACGGCAAGCGCTTTCTTTTCATTTGCCGCCCTGGGGCCCCAGGCGGATGAAGTCGCAAATCTAAGGCCCCGGGACGCATGGGGAGACGGGTCTTTGTTTGAATGGATAGAACACAAGGATGCACACGTGCTGGTTCTTGGGGTTCCCTGGAGAATGTGCAGTTTTTTGCACCGTGTGGAGTGGCTGGCTCAATGTCCATACCGTTACCTCAAGGAATTTGCGGGAGAGATGATCCGTGATGGTAAACGTGAACCTTTAATGGAACGTTTATTTGTTCGCAACCTGGATCCTCTGGCGTCAAACACATGGCCGCATCTGGATACCATTTTACTTGAGGGAGGGATGCGTAGTTTTCCCCTGGGGCAAGGGCGGGTTGCCGAGATTGGCGCTCGATCCCTGGTTACCGTTTTGATGCCCAGGATCACCAGCGATCCATTCGCATTTGTAAAAAATCCGGAGTTTTTGCGATCCAGGTTGGTCAAGACTGCGACAGGGAAAAATTAAAACCGGAATATAAATTAATCAAACAAACGATTATTGAAAAATATAATGCCACAGACATCCCGCACATCGCTTAACACGACAAAAAAATCAATGAATGTCGAAATGGAGTTGCAAGGCTATTTGGAATCGTTTTTTGCAGACAAAAAATTGGCTCTTACCCCGGATAGTCCGCTTATTTCAAGTGGCTTGCTGGACTCACTTGGGATACTCGGTCTCATCGAGTTCAGCGAGGAAAAATTTCAAGTTGTTTTTAGTGAAGATGAAATGGATGAAACAAACTTTAATTCCATTAAAGCTCTGTCCGTCTTGATAGAGAGCAAGTTGCAAAACGTATAGGTTTCTCATTGCTTTTTTGAAGAACTCAATCAAAAATTCCTGGGTGCATCAGTGGTTATTTTAGACCTTTCGACATTCCTGGCAAACGGCATGGTCCAATATCCCTCGCCCTATATGCCGAAGGTACAAATAAAATCTGTTGCCACTCATGAAAAAGAAGCTCGTTCCGCTCAATCCGTAACCTTCGGCACTCATGTTGCCACCCATATTGACGCGCCATTTCATGCCATTCCACAGGGCAATACGGTGGATCGGATTCCCTTGTCTCAACTGGTCGGTCCCGCCCGGATTCTCCGTTTTGCGGCGCGTGACAAAACCAGCCCTTTGGATGTTCAGGAATTTGAAGCGATGGAGAATCTGGAGCGCTGTGAAAAACTGATACTGGATACAGGCTGGGCCAGGCAAACATGGGGCTCCCAGGAATATTTTACCGAAGGCCCCTTTCTGACTCCGGCGGCGACTCGGTATTTGGCCGATTTGCCCAAGTTGCATCTTCTGGGTATGGATTTTCCCAACATCGATTCAAAAGACAATATGGTTATCGGCAAATCGGCTCCCAATCACCTGATATTGCTCGGGCGCGATATTGTGCTTCTGGAAAATCTTCTGCGGCTGGACGAAGTGGATGAATGGTTTTTCCTCAGCGCCGCTCCACCCAAGCTAAAAGGCGGTGATGGTTGCCCCTGCCGTGCCGTAGCGGTCTTTCCATTAAACGAGTTGGCGAGTTTGGGAAAAATACTGCCGTAACAATGCGGATGAAAACCAGCAATCCTCTGGATGAAATCTTTACGCAAGCGCTCCTGGAAAAACGCCTCCTTACAGTTAGCGGAGCGCTATCCCCGTCTGAAGTCGAGCGGCGCCTGGCGGCGTGGCAAAGTTTCGGGATACAGCCTCGCGAAGCGGTTGGGATTTGTTTTGATAATGGCCCCGATTGCTTGCTGGCCTATATTGGATTGGCGCGATTGAACGCGGTCGCCATACCATTGCCGCCCACGATACCCGACGCGGAACGGCGCCGTTTATGGGAAAATACCGGATGCCGTTTCAAAGTGGACAAGAGCGGCATTTCCCCCCTTTCCCAACAACAAGAAAAACCGCTTTGGCCTGACGATATTTATTGGGTCATGCACTCTTCCGGTTCGACCGATAGACCCAAAGCCATTCCTCTTTCCCTGTCCGCCGTTAAAAAGAACGCTGAAGATGTTATGAATACCTTGGGGCTGGGGACGGATTTGCTACATCTGGGTAGCATGAGCCAGTGTTATACCAATGGGCTTTACAATTCATTTTTGCTCCCCATTTTGACGGGTGGAAAAGCCCTTGTCGGGCCGGTGGCTTCCGCTCTGCGATTATCCGGTTTTATTGAGATGATTCGGTCGCAGAAGCCCGATTTGCTTTGGATCAATCCCACTATTCTCAACTTGTTGCGCCGCCGCGCTCTTGAGCCCGATTTGCACGGGGTGCGTGCCCTGATATCTTGTACTGCTCCCTTGAGCCAGGAAGATTGCATTGCGGCTGAAAATTTGTTTGGCAAGCCGGTTCTGCAATCGTATGGCTTGACGGAAACTTTGATCGTCAGTATTGAGTTGCCGGGCAGAAAGGCTGAGGAAGAGTTTTCCGCCGGCGTTATTGTCGGGGGGGCGCAGGCAGTTACGGTTGGCGAGGACGGAATTTTAGTCATTCACAACGGTGCGGTTGCGCCAGGTTATGCAAGTTGTGAGGGAGCAAAAATTACTTTCAGTTTTTCGAGGGGCGGCACAAACCAATCTTTTGTGAGCGAAGATATCGGTATTATTGATGAGGCTGGCCGGTTGACTCTCACCGGACGCCGTTCCACCATGATCAATGTCGAAGGCGTCAAGATCAGTTCGGAGCAGATGGAAAACGTGCTCTGCGGCTACCAGGGTGTGGAGGATGCTGTGGTTCTCGGTGTGAGGGACGAACAAGGAGCGGAACGCCCGGTCGCTTTGGTCCAGACAGTGGAGCCTGTGGATTTTGTCGCGCTTGCGGACGTTTGCGCGCATAGCCTGGGCTCGAAGGCCCGTCCTGCCGCGGTTTACCAGATTCACAAAATTCCCCGAACTCCAAATGGCAAGGTCGATCGAGTCAATGCCCAAACTTTGCTCGAGCAAATCCGTTCTCATATCACCCATTAAGGCTGTACTCGTGCCTGAAAATCCAAAACCGCTATCACGCCATTTGATTTTGGGCCTGTCCCACATTTATGGGGAAACAGAAGACATCGACAAACAAGTTGCTTTTTGGCAATCCCGGGGCTTGACGATGGAGTTCGCCTGGAACCTCCTCGTCCCCGACGAGAAAAAGCAAAAATTACTTCATAATCAAAACGCAAGTTGTGTTGATCTGTCTTACCTGAATTTTTCCAAACCCATGGTTGGCCCAGGTATTGAGTTCATTTGTCATAAGCCAATAAATCGGCAAACCAGGCGATCCGCGAATTCTGCATTAACCTTGTTAATGCAAGCTCCTGAAAAACGGGATGTCGAGGATGATGAAGGCAACCGTATTATTTCAAGCCCTGGTTGCTCCGCTCCTGTTTGTTTGGTTGCGGCGACGGTGGATATAAAAGCTTCCGGTAATTTTCTGGCAACTTTGGGTTTTAAAAAAGTGACATTGGATCAGCGGGAAGAAAAAGAGATCGGTGAAATTTTTTCTTGCGCTGGAGTCTGCTGGGAATTTCGACTTCCTTTATATTCCCGGCTGGGAGTAAGGGTGCTCCTCATGGAAGATAAAACCCGGGATTTTGAGCCAAAAGTGGATGAGCTTGGATGGAGTGGTTTTTCATTTTTGACTCCAAGCCTGGATGAGGTGGAGCGGCGCTTTCCTCTCCAGGCACGTCAAATGATCAAAACCCAGGAAGCCGGCGAAAGAGAAGTTGCGTTCTATAACAGCAGTGGCTTGCTGGTGGAGTTTTTAAAAATCACGGCCAAACGCAAATAAAAAAACCGTTGGATGGTTCATGACTGAGCAAATAACATACAAGGTTTGCGAGGACGTTTTATTGCGAACTCTTGGAGACGGAATCTGGGTTTTGTCTAATCCGCGCGTTCGAAGTCATATTCAGGTGGACGCCTTCTCCATGACGGCCCTGATGAGCGCTCCTTCTGAAAAATCTGCAAGCGACTGGATTCAGGCATTGTCCAAGGGGAAAGGGTGGGTGCGCACGGGTTTCTCGAATGCGGAAGGATTAATGATAGACCCCAGCGGTTGTAAAGCGGACAAGGGTAACGCATTGAGCGGTGAAGAATTATTTGCGGCATTAAAAAATGCGTGGGCTTTGCACCCCGCCGACGGTGTCAGTTACAGCGAGTTCCTGGCTCCCAAATCCACGGTTCTGGACAAGAATCACATGGGAACGTTTCACCAGGCGGTTGGCCGCCACCTGTTTTTGAACCGTCGAACCAAAGAGCAATGGCGGTGGTGGCATGATCAAAAATTTACTCCGGATGGAAAACATTTGAAACCCGGTCTTTATCAATGGGTTCAGGGGCATTTCTTTTCATCCTATTTTGGGACGATGGATTTGCGCGGCCGAAAAGTTTTGGATTACGCCTGCGGCAACGGATTCTTTTCCCAACAATTCAAAGCCCGTGGCGCGGAAGTACTGGGCATCGACACCTCGGCGCAGTTGATCGAAATCGCCCGAACCAATTGGGGGCAGGGCATAAACTTCATGCGCCTGGAGGATGCAATATCCTGCGAAAATTATTTATCGTCTTTGCCCGCGTCCAGTTTTGACCGGATTTATATGGGCGATGCGTTGTTATTTTTCTTTTATGATATAAAAACGCACCAGACGCAAGGAGCCGCGCTGGATCGATTGCTTTTTGAATTCAGGCGCTTGATTAAACCTGATGGGACGTTGCATCTCATGGAACCCAACGGCACATTTTGGCTGGCGGGTTGGTTTGGAAGCCCCGATCGCCCCTGGACGGTCATTACCGAATATCGTCACAAGCTTTACGACGTTGCTCCGACTATAGATCAGGTGATCAATGCTCTGGGCAAGGCGAGGTTTCTGGTTTCCAGCCTGATTCATCCAAAAGTGGATCCAGAAGCAAAATTAATCAATCCCCATGCACATGCTTTTGCTGAAGCGTTTCCCCTGTGGGACTTTTACTGTGCACGCCCGAACACGGCGGCGGACTAATCTGGTTCGTTGCCTGTTCAGCCAAAATGGAATTTTGGTTCAAGAAAAGTTATTGAGGTTTTATCAGCCCTGCTTCAACCAGTCTTTGGGCTGTTTCGGCCATCTCACTCAGAGTGGTGGGCACTTTATCGGCAATGTCCAAAAGATCATGTTTGCCATCGCTACAATTTAATAGCCACATCATCCTTCGTTTTTCTTCCGTCGCCTGGCGGTTGCCCCCCAATCCGGAAAGCAAATTACGTTTTGACAGTTGCGGTTCGCAAAACATCACCTGGTTGATGTAAGTGCGGTTTACTTCCAGCGCGTTCAGGATGTTGTAGGTAAGGTTCAAGCTTTCTGCAAGGTTTTTGCCGGATACCAACGATAAATTATCTGATGACGTGTGGTATTGGCCAAAGTCGTTCGGTGGTCCTTCCGCATCAAGATCAACTCGCGATAACAGGCCAACCGGCAGGTTGAACCCCGGTGAGCAGTATTGCCTTTCGTCCGATCCCCTCGGCGTGTAGTCATAGACCTGATACCCTTGCGAAGAGTTGGACATGACATGCTCGGCCACGCGGTCGATTTCCGCGTTGCCCATTCTGGACCTTTTGTAACGAAGGCAGTGCGAGCTTCCCAAATGTGAACCGACCAGACCGGCGCGTGTTCTCGACAGGATATGGTCCTTGTTTAAACTCAAATAGGTGATCGCGCCGATGGTCTCCGGAATAAAAAGAAACCGGTATGTGTACCGGAGTTTTAACTTGCTCAATAGCCCTGCCAGATAGGCAAATATAACCACGCTGGATATGTTGTCGTTAGCCAGCGAGGGATGGCAGGTATATGTGGAAAGAAGCGCTTCGTCCTCTTGCTCTCCGGGCAAAATATATTCGGCCAGAGTTAACGAGCCGCGCTTTAAAGAAGATTCGATTTTAACTGTATATTCCCCTTCCTTGAGTTGAAGAAGATCCTTATGCCGCATGCAAAACCCCCATCGTCGTTTGTAATAGCTGGTGAGATAGGGAATTACGTCCGGAAGATCGGGAAGGGAATGCAAGTGCGGCTTTAATTCATCGAGGCCGAGTTTTTTATCTACAGGTTCGCTGTATCCCACCACATGAAGGTTGTTTTCTTTAAAATCGATGATTTTGTTGCCGTCGGGGTCCAGGATATAGGCATCGGAAATATTCCATTCATCCGGGACGGTCCAATCAAAGACTTCCGTTCCAGAAGGAACCTCAATGATCTTTAGCGGGATGCGTTCCTGCAAAATCCTCAAGGTTTGCCGTACACCATCGCCCGTAATACTACGGCAAATGGGAAACAAACGAGTCAGGATCTCATACATTTCTTCGCCGAATTGTTTCAGCTTGGTCTGAGATAACGGAGGCATATTTTTAATGGGTATGGGTTATTTTAGGGTTTGCTTTTTTTGGCGGGCT
>JBHHYO010000010.1:0-59056 GCA_046757665.1 Nitrospinales bacterium | reverse complement strand
TTAAAGCCTTCCCACGGTGATTATAGCAAAACGGGTTCTTTTTACTGCTTTTTCTTGCCGCATGAAGCTTGACGCGCCCGCCAAAACGCGAATGGCTTGACACCCTTTCCCCGCAAACGTATTCTAGGCAGTAATCAATCCTTTCCCTGGAGATTCCCTTGAGCCGTCCAAAACCCACACAAAAAAGCGTCACCGTCAGCGGCGTATCCCTGACCCTGAGTCCGCCCATTACCGGCAAGCATGAATGGATCGGGCAGGAAGAAGTATTGCGGCAGGTTCTGGCCTGCTGGCTGGTGGTCGGCAAGGAAGACCTGCCGCTGTCGCCGCGCATCATCGGGATGCCGGGGATCGGCAAAACCACGCTGGCCATGGTCGCCGCCGGCAACCGCAAACAGCCGCTTTACATTTTTCAATGCACCAGCGACACCCGGCCGGAGGACCTGCTCATCACGCCCGTGCTGGCGGATTCCGGCAAAATCTCCTACCACGCCTCTCCCCTCGTCAGCGCCATGCTGACGGGAGGCATTTGCGTCCTCGACGAAGGCAACCGCATGAACGAAAAAAGCTGGGCCTCGCTGGCGCCGTTACTGGATTACCGGCGTTACGTCGAGTCGATTGTCGCCGGCATCCGCATCGCCGCGCATCCCGACTTGCGGGTTTGCGTCACCATGAACGACGACGAGTCCACTTTTGAAATTCCCGACTACATCCTCTCCCGCCTGCAACCGACCCTGAAACTGGAGCCGCCGCCGCGCCGCGAGGAGTTGGCTATCCTGAAATATCATCTGCCCTTCGCGGAAGATGAAATGCTCGACCTCACCGTCGATTTTTTGCAGAAAGCGCATCAGCTCGATCTCGATTTCTCGCCCCGCGACGGCATTCATATCCTGCGCTATGCCCTCAAGCGGTTGAGCCAGAACTCGGGCCATCCGCTTTCCAGGGATGCCGTCTGGCGGGAAGCGGTGATGAAAGTTCTCGGCGAGGAAGCCATCGACCTGGACGGCATGGCCGAAAAAAAACGCCGGGCGCTCGGCAACGAAAAACTGCCCATGGGCCTGGGCGATTTCTTCTTCAACGAAGACAGCCCCCTGCACCCGGATTCGGAAGGGTAACGGACACAAGGTATATTAAGGGATGGATTCAAAAATATTGGATTTTATCAAGTCGTGCGTTGAAGAACGAAAAATCAAATGGACGTATCATGTAAACATGCGACTGGGCGGACGATTCATACCAAGAACGGCTATTTTAGACTCCGTAGCTACTTTCGAAATTATCGAAGAATACTCCAGGGACAAGTATCTCCCAAGTTATCTCATACGTTCGAAATATTTGAATGAAGTCATCCATATCCTGGCGGCGCCGGATGTGGAAACTGGAAACGTGATTATCATCACAGCTTACAAACCTGATCCGCGGAAATGGGATAAAGAGTTTAAAGTCAGGAGGAAACCATGAGTTGCCACAATTGCGGCGGGAATCTGGAAGAAACCGTCACCGACCTGCCCTTTAAAACAGGGCCGAGTTCGATCGTTATCATCAAGAAACTGCCGGTTGCGCAGTGCCAAAATTGCGGCGAATATCTGCTGGAAGACCCGGTTATGAAAAAGGTCGATGCCATCCTCGGCGGAATCGACCACGACGTCGAACTGGAAATCCTGACCTACGCCGCTTGAGGAAAGAACCATGGAGGAATTGATGAAGGAGTTGATAGAAAAATTTATCAACATCGCTAAGGAGACGGGTTATTCAATAAAATCCGAATCTGTTGAATACGAAAAATTGAAGCCGCCACATGGGCCGAACACAAACACAAAACCTAAACACAATTTGGCCACTTCAAATAAAGGGGCAATTTATGTTTTTTGCTCCTCGGATAATAATGACTGTTTAAAAGTTGGGGTGGCGGGGCCTGGTTCACATAATAGATTGTGGTATCAACATTATAATGAAAATGGAGCTAACAGCACGCTTGCCGCAAGTATACGTTTGGATAACAAATCTGTTATCGGGAGTTGCACGCCCGGAAAATGGGTAAAGACGAAAACCATTCGACACATTTTTTATGTCGATTATGAAAATAAGAATGATCTCGAAAAATACTTGCTCCCATTTTTTGAAAAATTAGCCGCGCTCAAATTAAAACCCAAATACGAAGGTGTAAAAAACCGCAAAAAAACCAGTGCGATTGATAAGGCTTTGGATGATCTTGTTGGATAATTTTCTACTACCTCTCAAAAATGAAAAAAACCAAAACGGATATTTTCACCCTGAGCGAGCGGGTGCGGTTGTTGCCGGTGGTGCACGGTAGCGGCGGGTTTGCGCGCATCGTCAGCCGGGAACTTCTTGCGTCGCACTGCGACTGCGTCGCCGTCTGCCTGCCGGCGGAATTTCAATCGACGGTGGAACAGGGAATCGAAAAACTTCCCTACATCACCCTGAGCGCCCGGCGGGAGCGGGACGGCGCCCACAGCTACGTGCCCATCGATCCCTGCCAGCCGGTCATCATGGCGCTACGCATCGCCATGCAGGAAGGCATTCAGAGAGCCTTCATCGACTGGAACGCCGCGGTGTTCGAACCCCGGCACTACGTTTTCCCCGACCCCTTCGCCCTGCGACGGTTGCCCTACGAAAAATTCTGCGTCGGCCTGCTACCCGCCCTGCCGCGCCCCGCCGCCGAAAGCCCGCACGAGAAGCGCGCCCGCTGGATGGCCTATCAGTTGCACCGGCTGGAGCTGGATCATTCGCGCATCGTGCTCGTCTGCTCCTTTCTCGACTGGCCCTGGATCAAGGAAGCCTATGACGAGCGCCGGGACTACGCTCCCCCGGAGCCCGTCGAGGAAACGCCCCGGCTGTACGGACTGGAACCGAACACCCTGTTCTTCGCCCTCGGCGAACTGCCCTACGTCACTTACCTGTACGAGAATAATCGGCGGGAACTGCGTTCGGACCAAGACGCCTCCATCGACGGCGTCAAGGAAATTTTGTTGCGGGCGCGGACGATTTTTCTCGACAAGCACAAGGTGCGTTATCACAACCTGAGTTCGCAGTCGTTTCAGGTTTACCTGCAATACGTCCGCAACCTGGCCCTGCTGGAAAGCCGTCTGACGCCGGACCTGTACACTTTGGCGATTGCCGCCAAGCAGGTTGGCGGCGACCGGTTCGCCATCGCCCTGGTGCAGGCGGCCCGCGCCTACCCTTTTCAGAAAGACAACGACCCCGGCCTCGAAACGCTGTCGCTGGGAATCGACCGCGCGCTGTTCGACGACGAGGTGGCGACGATGAAAAACCGGCTGTGCGAAACACAGTTCGAGTGGCGCAACCTCCACCTGAAACGGGAACCCGACCGCATCCGGCAACTGCAATGGAAATACAACTGGGACCCCTACGGCCAGTGTTCCTGGCCGCCGGAGGACCAGAAAATCGAAAGCTTCAACACCCACGTGCGCGAGCAGACAAAACTTCTGCTGAGCAACGATCTGGCGCGTTCGGAAAAGTTCACTTCCTCCGTCAAGGACGGCATCGACATCCGCGAAACGGTGCGTCACTGGTACGACGGCGACATTTATGTGAAGGAGATTCCACCGTCGCGCGGCAAGGTGGAAATCGTCGTTTTTCTGTTCGAGGCGGAACCCGACCCGAAGCGCTATTCCTGGCGGCAAACCTGGTACGCGGAGCACGGCGAGGAATCGACGCTTTGTTTTTTCGCCACGCCATACCTGAGCGAGCTGATCGGCCCCGGCATCGGCCAGGCCCACTACGGCGGGTGCATGATGATCTACCCGCCGCGCCCCATTCCCAACATCTGGGAGGACCCGCGCCTGCGTCTCTCCGACACCCTGGAAGAACGGTTGTTGGAAGCGGCGTTTTTCCACTCGCGCGAAAAACACGTCACCGTGGTCGCGCCCTGCGTCCCCAGAATGAGCTGGCGTCGCCTGGCCCGGCGGTATAAAAAGCGCATCATCCACATCCCGCTGTCCCGGTTTGCCAGCAGTACCATCGAAAAAATCCGCCGATTCCACGTCCTCAACGGAAAAGAGATCCGCTCCTTCGCCTCCCGGTTCATCGAGGACGTTTGAGCATTCCCCATTGACCAGCCACCGCTTTCATGTAATTATAATGTGATTACAAGGAGGCAAGCGCAATCATGAAAATTCCCATTGTGCGAATCGGCAACTCCCGGGGGATTCGCATTCCGAAATCACTGCTCAAGCAGTGCCACCTGGAGGATGAGGTGGAACTGGAACCCCGGGGAGACGCCCTGGTTATCAAGTCGTCGGCAAAACCCAGAGCCAAGTGGGATGAGGCTTTTCGCAAGATGGCCGAAAGATGCGATGACGCCTTGCCGGCTGGAGAAGACCTGATAAAAAATTCATGGGACGAGGATGAATGGGTTTGGTGATTTCGCGTTTTGATGTCTGCCTTGTCAACCTTTCCCCGATCCAGGGTCACGAGATAAAGAAAACCCGCCCCTGCCTGATCGTCTCCCCCGATGAGATGAACCACCACCTGGGAACCGTTATTATCGCTCCCATGACCACCCGGCGGCGAAAATATCCCACGCGGATTTCGTTGACTTTTCAAAAGAAAAAAGGACAAATCGTCCTCGACCAAATACGCACCGTGGATAAAGACCGCCTGATCAAGCGGCTGGGTAAAATCGACAAAAAAACCGCGGGCAAAGTTCTGGGAATATTAGGCGAAATATTTGCGCCGTGAAGGCGGGACTTCAACAAGTCCGGCACTGTCAAACCCCGCCGGCTTTTGGTAAAATCGGCAAGCCGGGATGATTTTTCCCCGGTCGATTTTCGCGCTCCGGCATGGAGGCACATCTTTACTTATGGAGGGAACTCATGATTAAAATCGCGAGGTATTTTGCCATTTTGTTGCTTGCCGTTTTTGTGTCGGCGGTCGGCGGCGTCGTTACCGCGGCCACTGAGTCCGAAACCATTTCGTCACCGCATCAGGCAATACAGGATATCCCGACCTTCCAGGAGTGGCGGTTGCGGCTCGTCGCGGACGCCCCCGGCGACGTCAAGGCCTGCAAGAAGACTTGCAAGGCAAAGGGCACCACGTGCAAAAGGAAATGCTACGGCACCGCGGACGACCTGGCCTGCAAGGCGGAGTGCACGGCCGTCAGGGCCGTTTGCTACAAGGTTTGCAAGGGAGAAAAACCCAAGCCGCCTCAATAAGACCGCCCGCAAGGAAGCAACATGCAGGTTTGAAAATCGCCCGGTCCCGTCAGGAGAGAGACCTTCGCACAACCCGAGACTTCGCCGCCCCCGGTGTCATCGCGAGCCGCCACCGGCGGCGTGGCGATCCAGCCGGGCCACGCCCGGTGGGAATGGGTCCTTTCTGGATTGCTTCGTCGGCTGAGCCTCCTCGCAATGACAATCAAATACAAGTACACTTCTGCAAAGGTCTCGTCATGAGAGACGTCATACTCGGCATCCATTTTCTGGTCATCCTGTTCCTCGTTGCGGGGTTTCCCTACGGACTGATAACCAACAAGCGGGGTTTCCGGCTGTTCCACGGCGGGGTGCTGGGGGTGGTGATTTCCCTCATGATCCTGCGAATCCCCTGCCCGATCACCGTTCTGGAAAAAGCCTTCATGGACGACTCCTACCGGGGAACGTTTATCGGGCACTGGCTGGATAAAGTGGTCTATGTCGGCTGGATGCCGCCGACCGGGGTTTTCATTATGGATTTGAGTTTCGCGGTTCTGGTGTTCTCTTCCTTTTACTGGCGGCCCTTGAGCGCCGGAAAAGGAAAAAAACCGGACGCCGGTTAAACCATCCCCACCGGGCTTTGCAGGAAATCCCGCCGCTCGCCGGGCTTGATGTGTAATTGCGTCAGGCGATTGGTTTTAAACCGGTCCACGTACAGGAAGATGTATTCGCGGACGCAGGTGCGCAGGTCCCATTTCGGGTCATGGTCGGACTCGAACTCATCGAACACCTGCAAGGCGTCGCGGATGCCCAGCCCCTTGTCGAGGGTGAAATAATAATCCAGGGCGAGGTCCCATTCGGGGTTTTTGTAAAACGACACGCCGAACCGCTCCGGTTCCATGGCCACGGGGCTGTATTTGCCGAGGACGAAGGTCATGAAGCCGACGGAATGAACGTAGTCCCGGTTTTCGTTGAGGAAGCGTTTGCTTTCCTCGGCCTCCTCGCGGGTCTCGCCGGGGAAGCCGAAAAACCCCATGCAATGGTTCCAGATGCCGAACCGGGCCGACATTTTGAGGTTGGTTTCGATGGCTTGCAGGTTGGTGGCTTTGTCCATCAGCTTCAAAACCCGCTCGCTACCCGACTCGTAGCCGAAATGCAGGTATTTGCATCCCGACTCCGCCGCGTCCCGCCACACCTCGTCGTCCAGCAACGTTTCCTCGAACCGCATATGGGTCGTCCAGGCGATGTCGAGTTTTTCGTCGATCAACCGGCGCGACAGTTTGCGGAAAAGCGCCGGCGGGTAAGACTCGTCCGTGAAATGAAAATGCCGGTTGCCGTATTTTTCTTTCAGGAAGCGCAGTTCCTGTATCACTTGCTCCACCTGCTTGGTGCGGTAGCCTTCCACGTACCCCTGAAAATGGTCGCAGAACGTGCAACGCCCCCAGTAACATCCCCGCGTCGCCAGGTAGGGAAGGATTAAGGTGGGGACAAAGTATTTGTCCAGCGGCAGGCCGTCGAAATCCGGCGGCGGCAACTGCGCCATGTCCTCGGCAAACACCTTGTCGTTGGCGTGGATGCCGTTTTCATCCTTGTAAATCAGGTTGGGCAGGGATGAGAAATCCTTGCGTCGGGTTTCCACCGCCTCGACCAGCTCCAGAAAGGCGTTTTCGCCTTCATAAAGCACGGCGGTGTCGAACAGGCGGAACAGTTCCGGTTTTTGCGCCAGAACGTCACGGATGCGGGTGACGATATTTCCGCCCAGGGTGATATGCACATCCGGGTATTTTTCCTTGATCATCCGGCAGAAAGTGAAGGTGGGGATCAACTGTTTTTGCTGGACGACGGAAATCCCCACCACGCCGGGGCGTTCCCTGTCCATCACCGGCTCGACAAGAAAGCGGAACACGTCGCGGTAAACATTGATCTGATCGTCCTCGACGGCCTCGAGGATTTCGCCGGACATGAACGGTTTGTAAACCAGGTCCGTTTCGACGGGCGGGAAACAAATGCGCGCCGGGTAATATGCCAGCGAGATCACGTCCATGGTGCGGTGCAGGCAGGCATTGGCCCATTCCAGCTTGTCGATATCGTAAAAGTCCTCGCTCCGCAAAATTTTCCCGGCGGTTTCGGCGTCCCGGACGATGCGCGCGAAATGCTCCTCGGTGCAAGCGAGGAGTTGGCGCATCAATTCATCTTCCTCCTCGTTCAGAGCCCGCGTTTGGGCGACATGCCGGAGGTGGGCCAATTCGTGTTCGATCCTCTTTTGCACATGGCGCAGAAAAACGCCGCCGAACATCATTTCGTACATTTCGACGTTGATGTCTTTCTGCACGACCTCGTGCCCCGCCGGGCGCAGCACGGAGGTCAAGGCCGGCAGGCTCAAATACGGCTCCGAGGGAAGCCAGTCCGGCGGAAAGAGCAAAAGTATTTTCATAATCGTATCATCTCTTTCGGATGCTGTGCCGCGGCCGTGGCGCCGCCCATCAATCCTTCAATGCCGAACCGGTCCAGGTACAGCAAAAAATGTTCCCGGGGCATGACGCCCCAGAGTTGAATGGAGGGAAACGATTCCTCCGCCATTTTGATGCACCTGGCGTTCAACTCCACCGCCTCCTCCCGCTTCATGCCGACATCAATCGCAAAATCGAGATTCATCGCAATATCCGCTTCCGGGTCCTCGATGATTCGCGTAATGGCGTAGCGTTCGGGAAACCGGTAAATGCTTGAGTCCCGGTTCAGGAGAAAAACGCCCGGGGCGAGGGAATGGATGTTGTCCATGTTTTCCCGGATAAAGCCAAGGGTATCCATCGCCTCTTGCCGCGTTTCGGTGGGGAACCCGAAGAACAGGAAAATATGATTCCAAATCCCCGCTTCGCGGCTTTTGCGCAACGATTCCTGTTCCACTTCCCGGCAAGTCCCCTTTTCGATCAGCGACAGGACGCGGTCATTGGCGCTTTCCAGCCCGAACATCAGGAAGATGAATCCGGCCCGCTTCATTTTGCGGAACAGTTGTTCGTCCATCACCTTTTCAAATTTCAGCAATGCCAGCGCCCGCAGGTCCGTGCCGCGCTCCAGAATCGTGTCCGAAACATCATTAAGCGAATGCGGCGACACCGCCTCGTCGGAAAAAGTAAAATACCGGGCATTGTATTTTGCCGCATGTGCTTCCAGCTCGTCCACCATGCGGTGCGTGCGTTGCTTGCCGTAGCGGTGGCCGTAAACATAGCTGTGCGTGCAAAACGTGCATTTGCCCCAGTAGCATCCCCGGCTCTGGAGAACGGGCAGAATCGGATAAGGCGAAAGGTAGAGGTCCAAGGGCAGTCCGTCAAAAGTCGGCGACGGCAGTTCCTCAAAGCGCAATTCGACCCGGCGGGTGTTATGCCGCACCGCGCCGTTTTCCAGATACAGCAGGTTGGGTTTGTCCGCCAGCGAGGCGCCGTTTTCAAGCGCCGTCAACAATTGATGCAGTGGTTCCTCGCCCTCGAAAGTCACGATACTGTGGCAAAAATCCTCGAAAAACTCCGACCGCTTCTCCAGTTGACTGCCCACAACGCTGAAAATAGGTCCGCCAAGAGTGATGTGCAGATGCGGGTATCGCTTTTTGAGCAGGCGCGCCAGCGTCAGGCCGGGAATGATTTGCGAAATGCCGACGATGGAGATGCCAACCAGCCCGTAATCTTCCCAGCGCTCCGTTTGCAACAGGTGATTTTCATAAAGCCAGATAAACGGATTGGCCTCCTCATCCCGCGCCGCGGCGCGGGCCTTGCGCGACGACTCCTCCGCGCCGATGCCACTTTCAAAAGTGGACAGCGTCAGCAGGCAGGGCGCGTACGCATCGGAGATAAGCTTGAGCGCCGATTTGATCACCATGTCCGCCTGCCGGTAGTCGCCGAAATCGAAAAAGCGTTCGGGCGTACGCATGACCGTTTTCGCTTCATCCACCTGGGAAACGATCTTTTCCGCCAGCCGCAGGCCGGTCGCCAGCACGTCCATCAGCGATTTCTCCCTGATCGTCAGGGAGGGCCTGGCCCGCAGGCCGGAAATCCTGTTGCCGATGCGCGCCACGGCCTGCTCCAGACAGGGACGCGACAGAAACCGGTCGTACGACTCGATATTAAAATCCCGTTGCCGTACGTCCCATCCCTTGGACCGCAGATAGGAAGTCAGGTAAGGCGTACTCAGGTACGGTTGCGTCGGATACCATTGACACGGAAAAACGAGCAATGTTTTCATGCTAAATACCATATCATTTTTGGCCGAAATAGTCCCGGTTTGTTGCCATTCCAGAGGAGGAATCCTGTTTTTCGCCGGAGGCGGGAGCAAGAAATTCCATTGACATCGAATGAGGTGAACGTATAATCGAAAAATAACCTTAAATCTTCCTCATCGCGCGCGGCGTGAAGTTTTTCCGACGCTTCGCTCTCCGCCTTATTTTGGAATGTTGGATTTGATGAATTTCATTGGCACCGGCAACAGGCCTGTCGGGGCGAGTTTTCGTTTCCGTCTTTGGCAAATCCGCACACTCATTTTGATATTTGCGGCACTGCTATCCCTTCCGGCCGTGGCAAAAACGCAATCGGCAAAGGTTCTCGCCACCCAGACGGAAATTTCCCTGATCGACGGGATCGCCGTGGATCAGGAAGGCAACGTCTATATTTCCAAACGCGACATGAACGTCGTAAGCCGGATTGGCCGGGACGGCACAATCCGTCCCGTCGCGGGTTCCGGCGTGTCCGGGTTTACCGGTGACGGCGGTCCGGCCCTGCAAGCAAAACTCAAACTTCCCGCCGGCCTGACCTTCGATAGAAAGGGCAACCTTTACATTGCCGACAGAGACAATCACAGAATCCGCAAGGTTGACACCAGCGGAATAATAACAACGGTTGCGGGAAACGGCACGCCGGGATTCAGCGGCGACGGCGGCCCCGCCATCCAGGCCAGCCTCAACCTGCCCGCCGGAGTGGCGGTCGATGACCGCGGCAGGATTTTTATCGCCGACCGTTCCAACGACCGGATTCGCATGGTGGACGAAAAAGGTATTATTCACACCTACGCCGGGACGGGAATCGCGGAGTACGGCGGCGACGGCGGCCCCGCCACCAAAGCGCACTTGAGAAAACCCTTCGGCCTGGCCCTGGACAAAAAGCAAAATCTGTACATCGCCGACCGGGGCAACAACCGCATCCGCAAAGTTGATGCCTCCGGCATCATCACCTCCGTCGCGGGCGACGGATCGTTTTTCTTCATCGGCGACAACGGCCCGGCCTACCGGGCCAGCCTGGCGGGGCCTACGGGCGTGGTGGTGGATGAGGCCGGCAACATCTACGTCGCCGACCGCAACAACAACCGCATCCGCATGATCGACGCCAACGGGTTGATCCGCACCGTCGCCGGCACGGGGCAACAGGATTACAACGGCGACGGCGAGCTGGCGCGGGAAACCAATTTTTACCTGCCGTTTGCCGTGGCTCTCGACAATGAGGGCAAACTGCTGGTCGTCGACCGCTCGCATTACATCATTCGCCGGGTGAACCCGCAAACCGGCGAGGTCAGCACCATCGCCGGCAACGGCCTGAAAAAATTCCGCGGTGACGGCGGCCCGGCCACTGGCGCCTCCCTGAATTTTCCCCACGGCATCGTCTTGGATTCAAAGGACAACGTGTATTTCTCCGACAAGTCCAACAGCCGCATCCGCAAAATCACCCCGGACGGTATCATCGACACCGTTGCCGGGAACGGCACCCGCGGCACCTCGGGCGACGGCGGCCCGGCGATGGAGGCGGCCTTGTTCGGCCCCACGTCCCTTGCCATCAACAGCAAGGATGAAATTTTCTTCATCAGCCAAAGCGGACGCACAAGCGTCATCCGGAAAATCGGCACGGACGGCATTATCACGCATTTCCTTGGAACGACCGAAAAGAAGTTCCTGAAAGCCGTTCACTTCACCCAACCGCTGACCCAAAGCACCCAGTTCCAGTTCTCCGACATCGCGTTCGACAGCCAGGATAATCTTTACATCGCCGACCGCGTCAATCACCAGATAAGAAAAGTGGACGGTGAGGGGAACATCACCACCATAGCCGGCACGGGCGAGGCCGATTTTTATGGCGACGGCGGCCCGGCTCTCAAAGCGGCCTTTTATGATCCGCAAGCCCTGACCGTAGATAAAGACGGCAATATTTACATCGCCTCCGCGGGCAGTAACCGGGTTCGCAAAATCGACACCCGGGGCATCGTCTCCACCGTCGCCGGAAACGGCTCCGCTGAAGACAGCGGCGACGGCGGCCCGGCCACCCAGGCCGGCATCCGCACCTTGGAGGATGTCGCCATCAGCCCGTCCGGCGAACTCTATATCGTGGAAGCCAACGGCAACCGCATACGAAAAGTCACCAGGGAAGGCATTATCCTGACCATTGCCGGACGCGGCGTGGGGGGATTTTTCGGCGACGGCGGACCCGCGTTCAAGGCCATGCTGAAAACGCCTTTCGCCATCGCCTTCGATTCCAAAAGCAATATCTATATCTCGGACCTGGGCAACAACCGCATCCGCAAAATCGACACGAAGGGCATCATCAGCACCCTGGCCGGGTCGGGAACCTACGGATGGGCGGATGACGGCGAAACCGTCGAAATCATCACCCAGAATTTCCCTTAACATAAACCCTGTTCTCCCTTGCGGCTGTTTATTGGAGGTCTTGTATGCAACGACGAATACTCATCCTGCTCGTCGCCTTGATGGCGGTACTGCCGGGCCGGAATGCCCTTGCGGCAGAGACGGACATTCTTACCGACGTTTTAAAGAAAGTTGACGCCCTGACCTGCACCACACCCTCGAAAATCACGCAATTTTACGGTAAAAACCTGGTGATCATGGAAGACGACAAACGCGCCTCCCTCACCCACCGAATCGAGGATTACGAGCGCATGATTGCCGAGTATGACGGCATGAAGTGCAATTTCAAACGCAAGGTGCTTGCCGGCGGAGTGGGCGAAAAAATCGGTTACGTGCTGGTCGATGAAACCATCAACGTTCATGCGCGGCTTAGCGGGGACGAACGCCAGCACAATTTTTGCAGTTATATTTTTTCCCGGGAACAGGGGCAGTGGAAAATCTCGCATGAACATTGCACCAGTCTCCCCGACTACACCCTGCTTCCCGGTGAAGACGGCCTGTATTATTTTCACAATCCCGTCTATTAAAAACCAAAATTTTTTTGATCCGGCATAAATTATTTTTGGTTTTCACGCATCCCCTGCCCGCCGGAGCCCTCCCTCGCGGCAACGTGTTTCTCCCATAACCATGTAATTTTTAAAGTGTTTCGGGTTAAATTCCGCCGCTCCATATTTTGGCATAATTTATGCTCCCTACCCTTTTGTGTGGTTAACATTGAAGGGCGGAATGAGCCGAGACTCCGAAAACATGGAACTGCTGGTGAGAGAACTCACCTTGGAATTACGCGCAAGTGAAGCGCGGTTCCGGAACATTGTCGACAACAACCCGCTGGGCTTTCTCGTTGTCGACAAATCGGAAGTCGTGCAATTCGCCAACCCCGCGGCGGGCAAGCTTTTGGAGCAAAATTTAAATGAACTGCTGGGAACAGCCCTGGAATTTTCCATCATTCCCTGTAAGGCTTTCGAGCATCGGGTAACCTGCAAAAACGGAGAAACCCGCCTCCTCGAAGTTCACGGTTTTCAAACCCGCTGGGAAGAGAGGCCCGCCAAGGGAGCAACGCTCCGGGATATAACCGGCCCTTGATCGACCTAACAAACGAAGAAACTTTCGTGCGGGAAAAGCAAAGACCCGCCTGATAACCGCCCGCACGTTTTCCCCAGCCCTTAAAACACTTTCCTTTCCCCCGATTTTTGGTTATTGTTTCCTGTACATACGATCTCCGCAACAAGCGGAACGTCCCGTTCCGCCTCCCTTGATGGAGAAGAAAATACAAGGCAGGCCCATGAACAAAAATAACGCCGATAAACGCGACTCTAAAATCATTGTTGCCATAGAAGCCGACCTCAAGACGCTGATCCCAAAATATCTCAATAACCGGCAAAAGGACATTCGTTCCATTCTGGAGAATCTGGATCAGGGCAACTTCGAGGCCATCCGGAACATCGGCCATATGATGAACGGTTCCGGACGGGGGTATGGATTCAATCGCATCAGCCAAATCGGGGTGGCGCTGGAACAGGGCGGGCAGGAATCGAACTCGGGAAAAATCAGGAAATCGACTGACGAGCTTGCCGACTACCTGAACCGTATTGAAATTGTTTTTGAGTGACCGTATCGGGATTCGATTTTCGGCCCGTTAATCTTCAAAACTCAATCCACAAACATTTTTGTGTTCAAGTTTCCTTATTGGGTTTCGGGCGTCTTGCTGACGCCATTGTGTTTTCTTCTGGTTGCGGCGGCCGATGACTTCCGCCCGGTTGCGGGAGAATCGCCCGGCCAGGGTCAGGAGTCCATGAGCTTGACGGAATTCAGTCCGCCCGTGACAATCCATGAGGTCGAAGTGTCGGCCACCCTGCCGGACTATCCCTGGAAACGGGTTGCCGGCTATCGGGGTTATGAGGTCGAAAAATGCCCCACCTGCCACGCAGGAATTGAAGCGCCCGGCCCCTCCCATCCGGCAAGTTTCGGTTGCACGGTCTGCCACGGCGGCGTGGGCGATTCCGCCGACAAGGAGACCGCGCATTCCACGCTCATCTATGACCCGTCGGCGAAAACCGGCCGCCGCAATCCGTCACACTTGCAGGTGGCCGGCAAAACCTGCGGACAAAGTCTCTGCCACTCGGGGCACCAACAGCAGAATCGCAACCACGTCGACCGGGTTAGAAAATCCATCATGGCAACCTTGGCGGGGGTCATCTCCGGCCTTCGTTTTCAATGGGCGGGCCAATCGCAACCGTCGGCAAAATATGGCGTTTACCCTGTCGCCGACGAGGACGGTTTTGTCCCCGCTCATCGGGGCGCATTGGCCCAACTGGACGCACTGCCTTATTTCAGCCGGCGGGAACTGGAAAATGACCGCCACCGGCAAGGGGAAACGGCTAAAATCTCCCGCCACATCGGCGACAGCCTGTTGCGGCAGTCGTGTTTTCAATGCCACCTGGACTCCCCGGGCGGCCAGACCGTGGGTTATCGCTCGCAAGGTTGCGCCGCCTGCCACGTCACCTACACGGACGACGGCCTTTACGAGGGCGGCGATCCTACCATAGACCGCACCCAGCCGGGCCATCCGCAACGGCACCGCATCACCGCCCTGCCCCCCAATTCGACCTGCACGAAATGCCACAAGAATTTTTATCAAAACACGGCAACCGGCCCGCGCTCCAAAACCCTGTTCCCCGGCGCCGGAGAGATCGTCCCGGACATCCATCTGGCGCGAGGGCTGGAATGTATCGACTGCCACACGCAGGATGATATTATGGGCGACGGAAACCTTTACTCCAAACAGGGCGAAGCGGTGGAAATCCGGTGCGAAACCTGCCATGGAACCGTGGACGCCCCGCCGCGGATTCAACAAATCACCGAGGGCCAGGACCGGGTGATCCGTTTGAGCCAGCATTACAAGGATTCATCATCCGCCAACACCGTCGGGGACTGGATGGTCGTATCGGCGCGCGGCAACAAGCTTGCCAACGTCAAGGTCATGAATGGCGAGATCGTAACCCTCGGCAAGCGAAGCGGCCAACGGCATGTCACGCCGCTGGCAATAGATGCCGACGCCCATGGCATTCCCGGACATCGGGCAAAACTGCAATGCACCGCCTGCCATTCCCTGTGGGTCCCCCGTTGCACGGGATGTCACATCTCCTACGATCCCCGGCGCGAGACCTCGGAGGAGGCCCGGCCCATGGAAACGCCGAACCCCTGGAACCCGTTTGAATTTTCGCTCGACGCCGCCGAACCGGCGCTCATGATGGGACCGCGGGGAAAAATCGCTCCCATGCTCGCCCAGGTCCCCAAACCGTTAACCGTTCTGGACGAGCAGGGAAAACCGGTGCCGGTTATCACGAAATCCGGCGATTCCGCCGGCGCATACCTGAACTGGAAGTTCGTCAATTCCCAGGGTTATTCCGGATCGAATCCGGCATACGCCGTCAATCCCCATTCCGTCAGCAAAACCGCGCGGCCCTGCGCCGGATGCCACCTGAACCCGCGGGCACTGGGGCTGGCCGGGGATGGCTTGAAAATCGGATCCGACATCACGGGGAAAAAGGATCGCCTGGAACCCTTGGACCGGTCGAACATTTTGTTTAAAATCGCCGCATTTGCTCCCGACGCCAAGGTCACGGTTCGCGGCCGGCCCATTGCCGGAAGCAGTCAGCCCGGCGCCCGGCCGCTGAACCAGGAGGAACTCACGCGGATATTGAGGGTGGGAAACTGCATTCCCTGCCATGACGAGCACGACGACCCGATTTACCAGGACATGGCGCATAGTTTCGCATTTGAGAGAACGCAAAGACACCGGGAGTTGAGGCAAAAAATCCTGGATCAACGATAAGATTTTTTATGATCTCACGCGCATCGAAAATTATATTTTATTTTATTGTAGCGGCGGCAGGTGTGCTGGCGGTGGCGACTCCCTGGCTCCAGGCGCAGGATGAATATGATTTTTCGCCTCCCCGGCTTTCGGTGGAGCCGGTTTCTCCCGCGCCCGATTTTTTTCCGCCCGCCAGTGAAGAAGCGCCTCTGCAACCGGGGGAGACCGGGGCGAATCCGGCTGTCCCGCCCCAAAATATTTCGCCATTTGAAAAACGTCTGGCCGAAACGCCGGAACGTCTGCCGAAAGATTTTATCGACGCCGCCGATTTGCGCGACCCTTTCGCCCTGATTCCCGGTTATGGGGACGATGCGCCGGAGGTTCTGGAGCCGGGGACGACCATCGACGGGGTGCGGTTTTTCAGTTATTCCCATTTGGACCGATTCATTGAAACGTATTACCGCAAATCCGGTTTTTCGCTGAAAGACGTGTTTGGACGCACGGAGTACCAGGAGGGCAATGAAAGATGCCTGACCTGCCACCACGGGATTGAGGAAATCAGTAAAAACCACAAGTTTTCCTGCACCCAATGCCATGGCGGAGACCGCCGGGCGTTTTCGCGCCGCGCCGCCCACAAAGGTTTGGTCGCCAACCCGTCGAGCCTGCAACATGCTCCGAAATACTGCGGCAAATGCCACGCCGGGCAAATCGACAAAGTGAACCGATCATTGATGGCCACGGCCAAGGGTGAGATCAACCTCACCCGCTACGCCTGGGGCGCGCAATCTTCCGGCTCGCCTTTGCTTTCCCTCCGCCCGGAGGAATCGGAAATCCTGTTTCCGCAAGAGGCCGAGCCGCGGACGGTGGACGGTTTTTTGCAGAAAAAATGCCTGCGCTGTCATCTGCAGTCCCCGAGCCCGCACCGGCCGGGAGAATATCGGAGCACGGGGTGCTCCGCCTGCCACATGGTTTACACCAATGACGGCCTGACCGTCACCCGCGACCGGGCCATTCAGGCGGTACAAAAGGCCGAAGTTCGGAAATCGAAGAACCGTTTCTCCCGCAACTTCGCGGCGAATTCTCTCAACAACAACCGCGGTTACCCCGTGCGCCACAAGTTCACCGTCGCCGTTCCCAGCGTTCAGTGCGAGCATTGCCACCACAACGGCGGCGTCGGCAACGAGTACGAAGGATTACTGCCCAGACCCGCCCGACCCAAACCGGACATGGAAAAAATCGATGGAGCCCGGCCAACACTTTACGGCGCGCAACACGATTTTCTCCTCCCGGACATACACCGCGAAAAGGGAATGCACTGCATTGACTGCCACGGAGCCGAGGAAATCAAGGCGCCCTCCTATCCCACACTGCATGAGGCGTTGCAAATCCGTTGCGAAGACTGCCACGGAACCGATGCGAAAGCGCCGGAAGGATTCCAGCTCATCGCCTCCGACCCGGAAGCGCAAGCTATCTTGAAACCGCTCCGGCTCAATCCGAATCTGGCCAGCAAGGTCAAACTGGGAGACGTCGTCCTGGTCAATTCCCAGGGCGTCCGGATGCCTCACATAAAAATGGAGGAAGGTCACTGGGTATTGATTTCAAAGGTGACGGGGAAAAAACACAAGGTGCCGGTTCTCAAGGACCTGCCCGTGCCCGCCGCCCACCGGGTCGCCCGGCATATGGAGTCCGTCGAATGTTCGGCCTGCCACGCCCGATGGTCCGCCGCCGAATGGGGAAAGCACGTCATCTATGAAGAAGAACCGGATACGGGCCGATGGCAAAACTGGTCGTTTGCCGATCCGACACTGCAAAATATCTTGTCTGCCCCAGCCGGCAAGGAAAACGAACTCGACCCCAAACCCGCATCCATGCTGAACTGGCTGACTGCCCAACCTTCGAGGAAAAGCATCGAGGGAGCCTGGGAGCCCGGCGTGTGGTGGGACCTGACCGTTAAAAGCGATCCCCGGACATTGATTCTGGGAAAAAATTCGCGTGGCAAATATTCCGTCATGAAACCCCGGCGCCAATATTTCATCACGCAACGATGGGAAGCCGGAGCAGTCGAACCGGAAACGGGGGAAACCAAACCGGAAGCCGTACCGGAAACCACGCGGGTTCCCATCACTCAGGATGGCACTCCCGGGCTGATCATGGTTCCCTATTCGCCGCACACCATCCGCAAATCCGGCCGTTCCTGCGAAGGATGCCACGGCAATTCCCTGGCCGCCGGCCTGGGCGACCTCAAACGCTCCCGCGTGACCGACGCCACGCTGTTTTTGGACACGTTAAAAGCAGGCGAACCCATTCCGCGGCAGTTTCAGCTCCAGCAAATGGTGGCGGATGACGGGACTCCCCTGCAAACCACTCTGTTTGACAAAAACGTTCGTTTTCTGAACCGCGAGGAAATCTCCGCCCTCAATGAAAAGTCGGACCGCTACCGGGCTTATCATTACCTGAGCCTCCGCGAGCGGGGCTACCCCCGGCTCCTGACGCGGGAGGAATTTCCCCTGGACCTCCGGCACAAGGAAAAGGAACGGTTGTTTTTCAGTTCAGAGGAAAACGGTGCCGCGGAAAATCCGCCGCCGAACGAGCCGGCGACGACCGGCCCCGACATTTCCGATGAGGGGATCGTCGAGTTCTCTCCGGATCAACAGCCCCAAACGAGCCCATGAGAAACTGGTTTTTTATCCTGTTGCTTGCCGTTTCGATAATACCGTCACCGGGTTACAGCCTTGCCCAGACTGCTCCGCCGCCGATGGTGAAAGAAAAAGGTTGCGATACCTGCCACCAGTTTTCGCCGGACGAGAGCAACGCACCAGGGAAAGCGCCCCGACTTTTTTTCGCGGGCAACAAGTTTCAGTCCGCCTGGCTACGGGAGTATTTGAAGCATCCCGTGGTTATCCGCCAGGCGGGATACATTACGGACCCGGGTTTTCTTTTGGGCAAGCCGACCGTCGCCCAGCCTCATCCCGCCCTGTCCGGGGAGGAAGCCGAGGTTATGGCGAATTATTTGCTGTCGTTAAAAATACCGACACCGGCCGCCGTGGGGATGGACAAGAAACCCCTCTCGAAAGGAGAGCGCGCAAGAGCCAAAATTATCTTTGAACGCAACTACGGTTGCACGTCCTGCCACAAGGCCATCGACCTTGCCCGGAAACCGCGCGGCGGTGTTTCCGGCCCCTCGCTCGTGGACGCCGGCAACCGTTTGCAGGCCGACTGGGTTTATCGCTGGCTACGGAATCCCAAACAATTCCTTCCCAAAGGACGTATGCCGGTATTCGGTTTCGAGGGACGGGAAGAGGACTTGCGGCTGATCACCCAATACCTCATGACGCTGAAAAAGGAAAATCTGAAATGACGAATATCCGGCGCCGCAACCCATCGGCAAAAAGTTTCGCGGGCCTGTGTCTCGCCCTGTTTCTGGTCGCCTGCGGGGAATCGCCGCCAACTGAAACCGCGCCGCCGCCGCGAAGCCGGGTGGAAACGCCGTCGCCGCCCGCCGCCGCTCCCGTTTCCGCCAAAACCCGGGAAACCTACCAATGGTATTGCACCCAATGCCACGGCGTGAAAGGCAAGGGAGACGGCATCAACGCCCCATGGGTCACCGTGCCGCCCCGCAACCATACCAAGGCCGATTACCTGGAAACCCGGAGCGACCGGGAACTGTTCGAGACGATCAAGTTCGGCGGGCTGGCCATGGGACGCGCCCCCTGTATGCCCGCCTGGGGGCACACTCTGGATGATGATATGATCCACTCCCTCGTCCGCTACATCCGCGAACTCTGCCATTGCGAGGCGATTTGACCGGCGCGCCCGGGACAAATCAGTACATCGCCGAAACAAGGCTGGAATAGCGGTCGGTCCAGGGCCGGGTCGCCTTGACTTGCACATGACGCCACGCCAGGGAAGATTGCAGTAAGGAGGACACCCGTGCGTCGGCCGTCATCGCAAACCAGATCGAGGCTTCCCGTTCGGGAGGGTTTTTCCCCAGCTTCGACTTGATGAGGCCATGAAGCTCAAGCTTTCCGGCCACGGCATACAATACCGGCACCAGGTCCAAATAGTGGTTGGAGACATGAAAGAAAAGAATGCCGTTCGGCTTCAAAACCCGGCGATACTCCCTGACCGCTTCGACGGTGAGAAGGTGAACGGGAATCGAACCGCCGTTGAACACATCCACGATCAGCGCGTCGTATTTCCGCGACGGCTCTTTTCTCAGGGAAATCCGCCCATCCCCATACACCACCCGGATTTTGCCCCGGCTCTCTTCAAGAAAACCAAAATATCGTTTGGCAATTTCCCCGACCAGAGGATCGAGTTCGAAAAAATCATACTGATCGCCCGGACGGGCATAAACGGCAAGCGACCCGACCCCCAGGCCGATCAGGCCAATACGGGAATAATTTAAGGGATTTTTCAACAAAAATTCTCCAATGGGCGTTTCCTTTTCATAATAAGTCAGGGCCTCACCCCTTCTCGAAGCATCCAGGAACCGGGCTCCATGCAGGGTGGTGCCGTGATGCAAACGCCGAAATCCGCCTTCATCGTAAACTTTAAAAATGCCGTAGTAATCCCGTCCCTGAAATACGATTTTGCGGTCAAGGTTCAAATAACCGAGAAACGGACTCAGAACGATCAATACAAAAAGAACCCAGGAAATTTGCCGATGATGCTCCTTCAGCAAATAAAACAGGCTCAACAGAACCAATGCCAGGATAACCGATACCATCCGCCCAAGAGCTTCCCCGGCATGGGTCGTGACATTGAGCCAGAGAATCACCAGCGCGACGATGGCGGCCAGCAGCCGCAGGAATTTTGCGGGTTCCGCGACTTTATCCCGGTGCAACAGGCTGAACGCATAGGCGCCCAGGAAAAAGGAAATCAGGGTTTCAATCATCACGTTGAAAACCACGGGCACAATCCAGTTCACCAGCACTCCGCCAAGGAACCCGCCCAAGGCAAGAGTTATATAAAACGCCGTCAATCCGCCGCTCCCGGCGGGTTTGACTTGACTCAGTTGGTAATGGCAAACCAGGCAAACAACAAAACAAATGGTCAGCAGTAAAAGCGGTTCCAGCAGGACAACCAGCAGGATGACGAAAAAATGATGGGAAATCTTTAGACTTGAAAGAGCGAATTCGACATCCGCGGACAGGGAAAAGGACGTCGCTTTAAAAAGAAACAAAAAAATACCGGCATAAACGGCCAGGTAAAAACGTTTCTGTATCCACGGCGGGCAGAACGGCCGGCTCTTGAAACTCAAAACCAGAGTCAGCAGATAAATCGCCAGAGGAAGAATCCACAAAAGCGGCACGGGGGCAATGTCAAACGTGATGGCGTTGGTCGTCGAAAGAAACATGGCCGAGGGGGCCGCGCTTAAAAGCAACCACTGCCCGACCCGCCGGCCTTCCGGCCAAATTATTTTTTCCTTTCTCCCCTCCTCGCCTTCCGCACGCGGAACGACCCATAGAACCACCAAAAAAAGAACCGCCAAAACGATATATCCCACCTCCCATTGCCAAAGCTGGACGGATAAATCAAAGTTGGGCTCAAAGACGAAGGGATACAGTAATAAAGACGCAAAAGCTCCCAGGTTGGAGCCGGCATACAAGATGTAAGGATTTTTCTTTTCCGGAAGATCGGAAGACGCCAGAACAAGTTGCGCGCAAATCGACAGCCCCGCCAGAATGAAAAAAAGAAGTCCGACCACAACCGCGAGCAGTCGGATAATTTCAACAACAAGAGGAAGCTGATAAGACGGATTCTGCAACCGCTCCACACTTAACGGCAGGACAAGCAGAGAACCGAGAATGAGAACGGTTTGCCATTTGATCCATTGCGCGAAGCGGAAATACCGGTTCAGCATGTGCAGGTGCAGGTACCCCAGCAACAACACGCCTTGATAAAACACCATGGAGATTCCCCAGACCAGGTACCCCCCGCCGAACCCCGGCAGAATCAGCTTGCCGAGGATAAGTTCTATCTGGAACAGAAGAAAAGAAGCCAGAAAAACCATCGCCTGCAAAAGATAAATTCGCATGACTCACCGATTTTGCGTTATCATGGAACCCGGCAACATCGCCGGATTTTTTGATGCTTTTGGCAACTGTTTGTCAATCGCATGTTTCCAACGGCAACCGTTGCCCGAAACTTACCACACAACGATCCGCTTTTGATATTTTGCTATAGATGATCCTCGTTTGGTCTTTCCCGGCGGCGTCACGCGCCATTCCTTTCACCTGAAACCGGAGTTAATGCAGTGGTTGAGATTATCCCGTTTGCGGGCTTATTGTACAATCAGGACAAAACAGGGCCTTTATCGAAGGTTGTCGCTCCGCCTTACGACGTCATCAAACCTCACATGCAGGAGGAGCTGTACCAGAGGAGCCCCTACAACGTGGTGCGCCTGATCCTGGGCAAGGAGTTTCCGGAAGACGACGCCAACGATAACCGTTACACCCGCGCCGCCCGGGACTTCCAGGCCTGGAGCGGGCAAGAGGGCGTTCTGGCGCCGGACCGCCGTCCCTGTTATTATGCTTACAGCCAGGATTACCGGGCGGACGACGGCGAACTCCGGAGCCGCATGGGCTTTTTCGCCCGCATCAAGCTCGAAGACTTCAGCGCCGGGAATATTTGTCCGCACGAATTCACCCTCGCCAAGGCGAAGAAAGACCGTTCCCAACTCCTGCAAGCCTGCCGGGCGAACTTCAGTCCGGTATTCGGCCTGTTTTCCGATCCGGAAAAACGTATCGACGTAAAACTGGAGCAAGCCACCCGGGGCCAACCGCTGGGTATTATCGAGGAAGACGGCGTAACACACAAGCTCTGGCGGATTGAGGACGATGAGACCATCTCATTTCTCTCCAGTCAATTCGCGGAGAAAAAAGTCTATATCGCCGACGGCCATCACCGTTATGAAACGGCCCTGGCCTACCACAAGGCGCAGGAAAATCCGGACAGCGATTCGGCGCACGTCATGATGTTTCTAACGAACCTGAACTCCGGCGCGCTTTCCATCTTCCCCATCCATCGCCTGGTGCAGAGCGCCGTTCCGTTCGAAGCCGATACTTTTCTATCGCGCTTGAAGGAGTTTTTTGAGATGGAAGACCTGCCCGCCAATTCCTCCGCCGAGGCGATCCGGTCGGTTTTGACCGAATCCGGGAAAAACCGGATCGTGTTTGTCGTTTATTTGGGTGGGGGAAGGAATGTGCTGATCAAACTCAAAAGCGCCGAGACGGTTTTGCCTTACCTGAATCCCGACGAACCTGCCGAGTTGCAAGTCCTGGATGTAATTCAACTCCACTCCCTGATCATCAAGCCTATCCTGGGAGTGGACACGCGCAAACCGGAAAATCAATCCCGCATGTCTTACACCATCAATATTGATTTGGCAATGCAGGAAGTGGACGGCGGAAAATTTAACGCCGCCTTTTTCATGAATCCTACAAAGGCGGAGCAAGTGCGGGCTCTGGCGGAAAAGGGTATCCGCCTGCCGCAAAAGGCGACTTACTTTTATCCCAAACTGTTGTCGGGGCTGGTCTTCAACAAATTCCAATGAGTCGGACGTTGTTCAGCCGCGGGTAGGCTGAAACCGTTTCAGCAAAAGCGAATTGCTGACCACGGAGACCGAGCTGAAAGACATCGCCGCCGCGGCGAAAACGGGTTTGAGCAAAAGCCCGAAAAACGGGTAGAACACTCCGGCGGCAATGGGAATACCGAGGAAATTGTAAAAGAAGGCCCAAAACAGGTTCTGCTTGATTGTCCGCATGGTCGCCTTGCTTAACTTGATGGCGTCCACCACCGCGTTCAGGTCGTCCCGCATCAAGGTGATGTCGGACGCCTCCATGGCGACATCGGTTCCGGTGCCGAGCGCAACGCCGATATGGGCATGAGCCAGGGCGGGCGCGTCGTTGATCCCATCTCCGACCATGGCCACAAACCGGCCATCCGCCATCAATTGCTTGACGATGTCGGCCTTGCCTCCGGGCAACACGTCATGCCGGACCTCGTCAATCTTCAATTCGCCGGCAATGGCCCTGGCGGTGGATTCATTGTCGCCGGTAACCATCATCACCCTGAGCCCCAGCTCTTGCAGTTTGCTCACCGCCTCGGCGGCATGGGGTTTAAGGGAATCCGCCGCGCCGATGACGCCGAGAGCGGTTTTTTCCCTGAAAAGGATCATGGGCGTTTTTCCCTGCGCGGCGATTTCCGCCACCCGTTCCTTCAAGGCGGAGACATCGACTCCCTGCCGCTCCAGCAGTTTTAAATTGCCGATGCCCATCAAACGGCCTTCGACGACGGCTTGCAGTCCGTACCCCGGCAGGGCCTCGAAATCGGAAATTTCCGTGAGTTTCAGGCTCCTCGATTTAGCCTCTTCGACAATGGCCTGGCCCAGCGGATGCTCGGAACCTTTTTCGATGGATGCCGCCAGGGACAACAGGGTGTCCGCGGAAACATCGGCATTGGGATTGGTGATCACATCCAGCACCTTGGGTTGTCCCAGGGTCAGGGTGCCCGTTTTGTCGAACACGATGGTATCGAGTTTTTGGGCCATTTCCAGGGTTTCGCCGCCCTTGATGAGGATGCCGAATTCCGCCCCCTTTCCGGTGCCCACCATGATGGCGGTTGGCGTGGCCAAACCGAGGGCGCACGGGCAGGCGATGATCAGTACCGCGATGAAGACCATCAATGCAAACTGGAAGTTGGATGAGGGCAACGTCACGATGCTCCCGCCCCACAGCCACCAAAACGCGAAAGCCAGCGTGGCGCACCCCATGACCACAAGCACAAAAATCCCGGCAATCCGGTCGGCCAGCCTTTGCACCGGGGCCTTCGAACCCTGCGCCTCCTCGACCAGTTTGATGATCTGTCCCAGAACCGATTCCCGGCCCAGGCGTTCGGCGCGCATTTTGAAAAACCCGGTCTTGTTGATGGAGGCGCCGACGACCTCGTCGCCTTTTTTTCTCTGCACCGGGATGCTCTCGCCGGTGATCATCGACTCGTCCACCGTGGAAGCGCCTTCCAGGAGAATGCCGTCAACGGGAATTTTTTCTCCGGGGCGCACACAAATGGTATCCCCCTTGCGGACCTGGGCGATCGGGATTTCGATTTCCTTGCCCTGCCGCTCCACGCGGGCGGTTTTGGGTTGTAGTCCAACAAGTTTTTTAATGGCTTCGGTGACCCCGCCCTTGGCGCGGGCCTCGAGGAACCTTCCCAGCAACACCAGGGTAATGATGATGGCGGACGTGTCGAAATAGATGCCGATCTCCCCGCCCGCCGACGCGGCGGAAGCCGGGAAAAACGCCGCGTACGCGCTGTAGAAATACGCCGCCGACGTTCCGAACGCAACCAGGGTATTCATATCCACGGCGCCGTGCCGGAGCCCCTTCCACGTCCCGCGGTAAAACTGCCATCCGGCCCAGAACTGCACCGGCGTCGCCAGCAAAAGCGATCCCAGAACGGGCAGACTGCCTTGCAACTGCCCCGCCATAATTAAAGCTACGGCGATGGAGCTGAAGATCAACTTGTATTTCAATTCCCGGATTTCCCGGTCCTGCCGCTCCTCAGCACGATCCGTGGACGCAGTATCGACAGCGGCTTCCTGAGGCACCGTGTAACCGATTTCATCCAGCGCCTCGCGAAAGGCGGCCAAATCCGTCTGCGCCGCGAGATACTCCACGGTGGCTTTTTCCGTGGCCAGGTTGACCTCCGCCTGAATGACGCCTTCCAGTTTTTGCAACTGTTTCTCGACGCGGGAAACACAGGAAGCGCATGTCATCCCCTCAACGGAAAAGGTAATCTTGTCCCGGGGCGCTTCGTATCCCAGTTCCTCGACGGTTGCCGTCACATCCGTAAGCGAAACCAAATCCGGATCGTATTGAACGGTCGCCGATTCCGAACCGAAATTGACCTGGGCCTGCCGCACGCCGCGCAGGCCGCCCACTTTCTTCTCGATTTTGGCCGCGCAACTGGCGCAACTCATACCCTTCACCGAAAAAGTGACCTGGCGATCCATCAAGGTTTGCGGCACGTTTGATTCTCCCAAAGACGTGTTAGACTGGATCGGACGACCCGCTTCCCTTTTGCTAATCGAGATCTTTGCATAAGTATACTTGTTTGATTGTCATTGCGAGGAGCGAAACCGACGAAGCAATCCAGAAGGCTGGATCGCCACGCCGCGGGTCGCGGCTCGCGATGACACCGGGGCGGCGAAGAATCTCGGATTATGCAAAGGTCTCCTTCTAATCAGAAAGCGGCACAGCCGAAAAGGAGCTACAAAACCATGAAATCATTCATGAGCAAAACGAGGTGTTCATACTTTTTGCCCACGTTGCTTCTGATTCCACCGATTTTATTATACACCGGCGTTATAAAAACTTGTGCGGAAACCCGCTGGATCGACCTGACCCACCCCTTCGACCAAACTACCATTTACTGGCCCACCGGCAAACCCTTTCAACTGGAGGTGGTTCATAAGGGATTGACAAAACAGGGCTTCTGGTATGAATCCAACAACTACGGCGCCTCCGAGCATGGCGGAACGCATATCGACGCCCCGGCGCACTTCGCCAGGGGAAAATGGAGCGTCGATCAAATTCCCCTGAGCCGATTGATCGGTGCCGGGGTCAAGGTCGATGTCAGCGCCAAGGTAAAAACCGATCCGGACTACTTGATCACCGAACGGGATTTTCTGGACTGGGAAGAGCAGTATGGACGCATCCCCGCCGGGGCAATTGTCCTGGTACACACCGGATGGGAAAAGTTCTGGAGAGACAAGAAAAAATATCTGGGCACCGCCGAACGCGGCGATACCGCCAACCTGCATTTCCCAGGATTCGGCAAGGAGGCGGCGCTGTTTTTGACGCAAAAAAGAAACGTCGGCTCCGTCGGCCTGGACACGGCCAGCCTGGATTACGGACAGTCAAAAGATTTTCCCGCCCACCGGGTTTTCGGTCAGGCCAACGTTCCGGGATTTGAGAATCTCCATCAGTTGAACCTGCTCCCGGCGCTCGGTTTTCGGGTCATCGCCCTGCCCATGAAAATCGGCAAGGGAAGCGGCGGGCCGTTGAGAATCATCGTCGAACTCGACTGAAACGGCAACAGCGCCTACCTGCGGACGAACAAAGTCCTGAGCGTGTAAAAACCGTAAAGCAGAAAAAGAATGGCGATGACACAGCTGGAAAAGGAACTTCTCTCGATGGAATAGGCGAACAAGTAAATGCCGACACCGCTCAGCACGGACCCGAGGAAAAAGAACCATAGCGTTTTGAGGGAAAACGCCGTTGCCCGGCCGTCGCCTTTGGGAAAGTCCTCGCGTTTTTGCTTGAGGTCCCACCGCCACCGCAGAACATAGTACGTCTGCCGAAGCCAGGAGAACAGACCGCTGTCCTCCTTCAAGCTGGTGTTGCAATACATGCAGTGTGAATCGGAATGGCGGTTGGGAAAACCGCAATTCAGGCAGACCTTGAAGTCTTGCCGTTGATTCAGGGGAATCGGTTCGTTTTTGGGCTCATCCATAGTTTTATCCCCGCCCCTTCTACCTCCCGCTACCCATCGAATGAGGTGAGTGTTTTACGCTTGATGGAATTCTATCCCGATTAAAATAAAAAGTCACCCTAAAACTGCCCGGCTCGACAAGGGTAATCGATTTGACAAGACAGCTTATTGAAAACTCCTTTTGGAAATGGTTGGCTGGTTGACTGAATAACGCAAAAATGGCAAAATCCGAACCGGATACAATCGAAAAATCGGTCTCAGGTCACAACTTCCCGTCAGGATGTTAATGCCGTCCGAAAAATGCCATTCAAAAGACTTGATCTTCCTTTTAAGCGCCGTATTGCTTCTTGTCACCGCCACCGACCTTTCGGCGAACGAGGGGATGCCGGCAGAGGAAATTATCCCCTACTGCGCGCCTTGTCACAGGTTTGAAGGAAAACCCAAATCAAAGTTTACCCTGGAAGCCCCGGATTTGATTTGGGCGGGCAGTAAATACCAGCGCAAATGGCTCCTGGGATGGCTTCAGGGGAAGGAGGAAAACATTTACCCCAAGGGATATCGCTGGGACAAGTCTCAAATCCCCATCCAGCACGCAACAATGCCCAAAAAAGAGGCGATTGCGGTTGCGGATTATTTTGAAAAAAATCTGAAGGACCCCCGGGTTAAAAAGAATGCAATCGATCTTTCCGAATTCACCGAACGGGAAGCTGGGTTCGGCGCGGAAATCTTCAAGGAGTTTTCCTGTATTGCCTGCCATCAAATCAAGGAGGACAAGCACAAAACGGGGGGACCCATCAGCACCAACTTGTACGACGCGGGCAACAGGTACAATCCGGATTGGTTGTACCGGTTCGCCTTGAACCCGCAGGATTTCACCCCCCACAGCGGAGAATACCTAGCCGACCTGAGCGCGTTGGGAGTCCGGTATTTGGTCGGGTACCTGATGACCCTGGGGGTGGCGGATTACAAATTTTTCGAGCCCTGGAAAACCACTTATTACAAAAACGCCGACCCCAAACGCGGCGCCGGGGTTTATAAAAACTATTGTGCCCAATGTCACGGTTTTAAAGGCGAAGGAGACGGGCCCGGAGCGTCCGGCCTGAACCCCAAACCCGCCGTCCATGCTCAAATGGCCCTGAACAAAATGCAGGAGGAATATCTTTACAACGTGGTTTTCTATGGTGGAAAAAGCGTGGGCAAGTCGGCGCTCATGCCGGATTGGGGTCTCACCTTGCCGCCCCAGGATCTCGCCGACGTCATTGCCTATTTAAAGGCGACCTTCACGGGTGGAAAAACCTCCGCTGAAGCAACCGCGCCCCTGACCCAATGTCCCCAGCCACGAAAAACTCAAAAGGCGCCGGCGGATATTCATGACAAAAGCAATCCGCTTGAACCCTCTGCCGCAAACATCAAGGCGGGAAGAATACTTTACCAGAGAAAAGCCAAACCCCGGGCCTGCAAGCAATGCCACGGCATGGACGGCGATGGAGGCGGCCCCATGGCAACACAAAGTATGAGCCCCAAGCCCAGGAACTTTACTTGTTCCCCAATGATGAAAAACTTAACGGACGGTCAGCTTTTCTGGATTATCAAAAACGGATCGGCGGGCACGCAGATGCCCGCTTACAAGAAACTGAAGGACCAGCAAGTTTGGCAATTGATCCATTACCTTCGCCAATTTGCCAAATAAGATTCCCTTGCCTTGAAGAGCGTTTCCAAAAGCACCAATCCCCAATACACTTGTCCCATCGGCTCTGGACCAAGGGCGCCGCATTGCCTCTTGAAATTTAAATCAAAGTTTGTTTTCATGCACTATACCCGTTTTTTTATGGAGAAAATATATTGAAAACGATTTTATCCGCGCTGATATTTCTGGTTCTATCCACCGCCGCCGCACCAGCCCACGAGGGGGAGCATAAAGAAGGTATGGTCCTCATCCCCGGCGGGGAATACGAAATGGGGTCCCGGCAGTCATTGAAAGAGTTTGACCCCACCGCTTTTCTGAATCCCGACCGCCACATGCTGGGCCCGGAGGACGTGGCTCATATGGTCAATGTGGACAGTTTTTACATCGACATTTACGAAGTCACCAACGCCGATTACGCAAAGTTCATCAATGCCGAGGACGTCAAGGCCGCCGGTTTCAAAAAACCGCGGTTCTGGGACAACCCGGATTATAACGACCCCCGCCAGCCGGTCGTGGGGGTATCCTGGAAGGAAGCCAGGGCTTTTTGCCTGTGGAGCAACAAGCGCCTGCCCACGGAAGCCGAATGGGAAAAAGCCGCACGCGGCAAACGCCCCGTTACCTTCCCGTGGGGCGAGGAGGAACCGGACAACACCAAATTGAATTACAATAATGAACTGGGGAAACCCGCCAGGGTGGGCTCCTACGAGGCGGGAAAATCCGACTACGGCGTTTACGACCTTTCGGGAAACGTCGCCGAATGGGTGTTCGACTGGCACGATGGAAACTACTACCAGTTTTCTCCCAGAAAGAACCCCAAAGGCCCCCCAAAAGGCCAGTACAAAGTTATCCGCGGCGGCAATTGGAGAAACATCAAGGAAGATGTCCGGTTGACTTATCGCGGCGCCACGGTGCCGAAACTCCGGAGCAAAACGCTGGGGTTCCGTTGCGCGGCGGACGCCGAAAAGTAATCGCCGGGAGCGGACTGCCCGGTCCTCTATGCGCTCCCGCCGGCGCGTTGTTTTCTTTCCGCCGCCAATTCCAATACACGATCCAAAAGGATGTCGGCCACCTCTTGCTTGGGCAAGCGCGGTAATTCCTCGATCCGGGTTTCGCTCTCGATCAAGGTCACCTGATTGAAGTCCGACTGAAACCCGTTTCCGGCAATGCCGACATCGTTGGCAACGATCAGGTCGAGGTGTTTTTGTTGCAGTTTACTCAAGGCATGTTGGACCACGTCTTGCGTTTCGGCGGCAAACCCCACCATAATCTGCCGGGTTTTGTGTTTCGATGCCTCCAGCAAAATATCCGGGTTGCGGCAAAACTTGATCGTCAGTGAATCCTGCGAACCTTTTTTGATTTTCTCGTCCTGCACCGTTTCCGGAGCAAAATCCCCCACGGCGGCGGCCATCACCAGCACATCGCATTGCGGAAAATGGTCGCGGACCAGCGAAGCCATCTCGTGCGCCCGCAGGCAGGAGAGCGCCGTAACGCCGTGCGGCGGGTCCAGCCGGGTGGGCCCGCTGATCAAGATCACTTTTGCGCCCCGCGCCCGTGCCCGCTCGGCAACGGCGTATCCCATCTTGCCCGATGACGCATTGGTGAGGTAGCGAACCGGGTCCAGGGGCTCCCGCGTCGGACCGGCGGTCACCAGAAACGTCATGCCGGCCAAATCCTTCTTGCGCTCCGGAGAATCGGCAGTGGACATTCGTCGTTTAACGGCCTTCAGGAGGGCTGTCGGTTCGGGCAGACGGCCCAGCCCCACGGTCCCGCAAGCCAACTCACCACGATCCGGATCCAAAACCTCGATCCCGTGCATTTGGAGTTTTTCGATATTTTCCCGCACCGCCGGATTGGCGTACATCTTGTCATTCATCGACGGAGCCACGATAACCGGCCCGTCATAGGCGGCAAACAAGGTGGACAGAGCATCGTCCGCCAGCCCGTTAGCCATTTTGGCAATCGCATTGGCGGATGCCGGAGCGACGATGAGCAAGTCCGCATTGGCCGCCGTTTGAACATGTTCCATGGCATCGGAGGCGTCCGGCTCAAACACGTCATGGTAAACCGGATGCCCGGAGACGGCCCGGAAAGTCAAGGGCGTGACGAATCGGCCCGCATTGGCGCTCAAGACCACATACACCGACGCGCCCGCGCGCACCAGCAGACGCGCCAGCTCAACCGCCTTGTAAGCGGCAATACCGCCGGAAACACCGAGAGCAATGACTTTGTCCCGCAAAACCGATGGCATGATCCATGACCCCGCAACCGCAACGGCCGCAACCTTTCCTTGGATTAATATCCCTCATTCGATTAGAGAGCGTTGCATAACCCGAGATTCTTCGCCGTCCCCGGTGTCATCGCGAGCCGCGACCCGCGGCGCGGCGATCCAGCCTTCTGGATTGCCTTGTCGGCTTCGCCTCCTCGCAATGACTGTCAAACAAGGAGACTTATGCAAAGCTCTTATTCAATTATAGGGATTGAATTTTCTTCAGGCAACGGTTATGTTTTGCAATTAAGAATTTTCATCTTATTTCCGCTCTGGTAAACTACGGCCCCGCGGACAGCTTCCGGAGAAAAAATTTTCCAAATACTGAACCACGGAAAAGCGCGGCGAGGACAACACATGAAACGTATTTTGATCGTCGGCAACAAAGCCGATCTCAGAAACCGGTACAAGGAAAATCTGGAGGGCCTGGGCTACCAGGTCAGCCTGGCGGACGATCCACAAGACGCGGAAAAAAAACTTGCGGGGGAAAAACCCGATTTGATCACGTTCGACATTCAGGGCCGGGAGGAAGACGGGATCGAATTTCTGGAAAAATGCCGCAAGGAATATCGAAACATCCCGATGATTTTGTGTACGCGCCACGGTAGCGCCCGACAGGATTTCCGGGTTTGGGCTTCCTCCGCCCACGTGATAAAATCGGCGAACCTCCGGGAGCTGGGAATAACCGTCAAAACGATTCTGGAAGAAACCCGGTCCGCGTAACAAGCTTCGACTATGAAAAAAAATTTCGACCAGCCTCGCTTGATTGCTGTGGAAGGCGCCATTGGCGCGGGCAAAACCAGCCTGGTCAATTTGCTGAACAAAAACTACAACGCCAAACTGATCCTCGAAAACGACGGCAAGAATCCCTTCCTCGAAAAATTTTACGAAAACCGCGGCGACTACGCCTTCCAAACCCAGATTTTTTTTTTACTGGACCGCTATTACCAGTATCTGGAGCTGGCGCAGATGGATTTGTTCAACTCCGTCGTCATCATCGACTACCTGTTCCAACGCGACCGTATCTTCGCCAACCTCAATTTGAAGGGGCACGAATTCCAGCTTTACGAAAAAATATTCAACATGCTACGCGGCAAGCTCCCCAGACCCGATCTGGTGATTTTTCTCCAGGCCGAGACGGACGTGCTTTTGCGGCGCGTCAAAAAACGCGGCCGCGTCTATGAAAAGAATATCGACCGGGACTATCTTGAGGAAGTCAACAAGGCGTTCAATCATTATTTCTTTTATTATTCGGAAACGCCCCTTCTGGTGATCAACACCAATGAAATCGATTTCGTTGAGAAAAAATGTGACCTGGAGCAGTTGATAAATAAAATCAACCGCCATACAATAGGTAGAGAGTATTATAATCCGCTTGGATCCAGCTAAGGGACCGGGACGGAGCTTTTCCTTTCGCAGTAATGGTTGAACGCCGCAAGACCCCGCGAGGGGCTGTGAGCCGTTTTGTCTTGCAAGAAAAAAAGGGAAACGTTCGCGCCCCGCCGGTTGCCTGTCCGACGGGTTTTTTTTCGCAAACCGTGGGTTCGAGAGCGAACGGCACCCGCCCCGCCCTACCCACCCAACCGGGCCGCCGATGAACACTAAAAAAATAACCATCCCCGCCATTGCGGAGCGCAAGAAAGCGGGAAAAAAAATCACCGCGTTGACCGCATACGATTACTGTTTTGCCGGAATCCTTGATGCCGCCGGAATCGACATGATTCTGGTCGGCGATTCCGTAGGCATGGTATCCCTGGGATACGACAGCACCTTGCCGGTGACGATGGAGGATATGCTCCACCATACCCGGGCCGTCCGGCGCGGCGTTCACAACGCCTTGCTGGTTGGCGACATGCCGTTTATGTCTTACCAGGTTTCCAATGAAAAAGCCGTGGCCAACGCCGGACGATTCATCCAGGAAGGCGGCACCGAGGCGGTGAAGATGGAAGGCGGCGTCCGCATGGTCGAGAGAATCCGCGCCGTAACCCAGGCGGGCATCTCCGTGATGGGTCATATCGGCCTGACGCCGCAGTCGGTTCACCAGTTCGGCGGCTACCGGGTGCAGGGAAAAAACCGCCTGGACGCGCGGCAGATCAAACAGGACGCCCGCATCCTCCAGGAAGCCGGAGTGTTTGCGCTGGTTCTGGAAGGCATCCCCACCGAATTGGCGGCGGAAATCACCGGCAGTCTGAGCATCCCCACCATCGGCATCGGCGCCGGGCTCCAGTGCGACGGGCAAATCCTCGTCCTCAACGATATGCTGGGCCTGAACCCGGACTTCGTCCCGAAATACGTCAAGCACTTTGCGGATTTGGGCCGGCAAGCGCAAACCGCCGTCCGGGACTTTATCGATTCGGTGCGGTCGCGATCTTTCCCCGGCGAGGAACATTCGTACCACCTTCATCCCTCCTTGCGCCGGGTGAACCGGGATGCCGGATAAGCGAACCTTTCTTTAATGTAAAACCGATCAAATGGAAATCATCCACTCCATAGACGAGATGCGGGCTCGGTCCCGCCAGGCCCGGGACGCGGGCAAGGTCGTCGGATTCGTCCCGACCATGGGTTGCCTGCACGAAGGCCATCTCAGCCTGGTGCGCCACTCCCTGGCCGCTTGCGACTTCACCGTCGTCGGCATCTTCATCAACCCCGCTCAATTCGGGGAGAACGAAGACCTGGAAACGTATCCCGTAGACCTGGAAAGCGACCGGCGGAATCTGGACGCCCTGGGCGTGGATGCGCTGTTTTTGCCGAGCCGCCGGGAAATCTACCCGGACGGCTATAAAACCTTCGTTTGCGTGGAGGAAATCAGCGCCCGCCTGTGCGGCAAAAGCCGGCCCGGCTTTTTTCGCGGGGTAGCGACGGTCGTCCTCAAACTGTTCAATATCGTGCAACCGCACACCGCCTTTTTCGGGGAAAAGGACCGGCAACAATTGGGGGTTATCCAAACCATGGTGCGGGATTTGAATCTGCCGGTATCCGTCGTCGGCCTGCCCATTGTCCGCGAGCCGGACGGACTGGCCATGAGTTCCCGCAACCTTTATTTGTCGCCCGAACAGAGACCCTCGGCTCTTGCGTTGCACAAGGCTCTGCAAGCCGCCGCCGGCCTCGTCAAAAACGGCGAAACCTCGGCGGATAAAATCAAGAAAACCATGCGCCGCATTATCGACGGTGAAAAGCACGCCGAGATCGACTACATTTCCGTGTGCGACACGCAAACCTTTACCGACAAGGAACACATTGACGGTGAGGCTTTGATTGCCCTGGCGGTCCGCGTCGGCAAGGCAAGGCTGATCGACAACTGTGTCGTGGAGAGAAACGGATGCAACGAATCCTGTTAAAGTCCAAGTTGCACGGGGCGAGAGTCACCGACACCAAAATGGACTACGAGGGAAGTATTGAGATCGACCCGGCCCTGATGGAAGAGGTGGATATTCTTCCCTACGAGCAAGTGCACATCTATGACATCAACAACGGCAACCGTTTTATAACCTACGCCATTCCCGGGGAACGGGGCAGTAAAACCGTTTCCCTCAACGGCGCCGCCGCCCGCCTGGTGCACATAAATGATCGCATCATTATCGCCGCTTATGGTATCATGAACACGGAAGGCGAGGCGTTCACGCCGAAGGTTGTCATACTGGATTTCGACAATAACCGTATCATGAACCCGCAATCCTGAGCCCCGGCGCCACGCTCTCTTTCGCTCCCCACGGTCCGGTTGTATTCAGGCCGTTATTTTGTTATAAGAAAATCACCCAATCAGGACCGACACACAATGGATGCATTCATAATTTTAAGCTTAATATTCATGGTCTGGATGTGCCTGGACTGCATCAAGAGGAAAGAGCACTTCATCTGGATCGTGATCATGGTGGTGCTGTTTCCCATCGGCGCGGTGGTGTACTATTTCGCCGTAAAGACCAAGGGAAAATCGCAGTTCCCCATTATGTCTATCGTCTCATCCTCCTCCACTCCAAAGGAAGTCGAAACCGACGGAACCCTGCAACTCAAGGACCTGATCGACAGATTCCACAAACCCTACCATTACGAAAAACTCGGGCAAATCTATCTGGAAAACAAACGGTTCGACCTGGCCCTGGAACCGTTCCGCGAGGCCATCGAGCGCGACCCGGAAATGCTGGAAGCCCGCTACGGCCTGGCCAAGAGCCTGCACGGCTTGAAACGCTACGCGGAAGCGGCGGAGGTGCTGGAAGACCTCGTCAAAATCGACAAGAAATACGATTACGGTAATGCCATTTTCGGACTGGCGGAGTGCTACCGTCTCGCCAGCATGGAAGAAATGGCCCTCGCCACGTACGAAACGGTCATCCATTCCTATCATTTTTTCAAGGCGTATTACCACTATGCCCAACTGCTTGACAAGCGGGGAAAAAAACAGGAAGCCATCCGTTGCATGAAAAGCATTATCGGCACCTCAAAAAACCTGCCCGAATACAAGCTGGAAAAAGAAAAACACTGGATCGACGAAGCATACAAGTTTCTACGAAAAAACGGTATCGAACTGGCCTGAAGACCGGATAATCAACGACCCGCCTCCCGGAAATCCCCAAATTTCCCAATGCGGTTTTCTCGCCCGGTTCGACACCCTTGACGAACAATCGTCAAGCTCCGGATCGAATGCAAATGACCACATTATCGAAAAACATGACAACCATCCGCAAGCATCTGCACTGCACGCAAATGGAGATGGCCGAGGTTTTGAATATCGGATTCCGCACCTATGTCCGTTACGAAGCCGGTCAAAGGGACACGCCCGTTTCCGTTCTCGTCAAACTGGCGAGGCTGGGGAACCTGTCCCTGGACCGACTGCTGACCACGGAAATCAAGGAGCAGGACCTGGCGGCGCCGGACGCCGACACGCCGCCGGCCCGGACCGGCAAGCCGGACGTCATCGGCGGCTTCCTTCAGGAAGGCCATTTGGTTTTCAAGGGACTGCGGGGTAGTTACTGGATCAGCACGGAGGAGAGCGAAAAGAAACTCCTCACCCTGTACCGGAAGATGGACCGCCCGGCGCGGGACAAGTGCCTGCTGGACATCGAATGGCTATTGAAAAACACCCGGCGGCGGCGCGGCAAAAGTTCGACAAAAAAACACATCCCCAGAAAAACGCAGAAAGCCAAAAACACCGCCAAACTGAAACGCATCACCCACTCCATAAAAAAGATCACCCTCAAGGGCTGAATCCAACCGCGAAAATCCCAATGATACCAAGGTGCAAAGCGATCTCGGTTATATGTATGGCAATGGACGGGATGTGCCGGATTCGGGGAGCGGGTGAAAAACAATATCGTGCTGATCGAGGCGGGGAATTCGTGGGGTGGCGTTTCGAAGAGGAAAAAAGGCGACCTCTCATTCCCACGCTCTGCGTGGGAATGAAGCTTTGCGCCGCTCCGCGGCTTATCGCTTGACGCGGGAGCGTCATCAAACAGGGTTCCTACGCGGAGCGTAGGAACGAGATAGAGGGTGCGGGAAAAGCGTGGCGGAGTTGCCGGGCGGGTTATCGCTTGTCCTCGGCGCTTTCGAGGCGGGCGGTGGCGCGGAACAGTTTTCTCTGCGCTTTCTGGAATTCGTCGTCGGAAAGCTGGGGGTCGCCGAGCCTCTTCTCGGCCTTTTCTTTTGCGGCCTGGGCTCTGGCCCGGTCCACTTCGTCCACGAACTCGGCGGTTTCCGCCAGCACGATAACGCGGTTTGCCGCCACCTCGGCGTAGCCGGCGCTGACCACCAGGGAAACGGTTTTGTCGCCTTTCTGGTAAGACAACCGGCCGGGACGCAGGGTCGTTAAAATAGGCGCATGGTCATAAAGGATGCCCATGTCGCCTTCCGAACCGGGGATGTTCACCTGGTCCACTTTCTCGGTGACCATCAGGCGCTCCGGGGTGACGATGTTTAAATCCAGTACGTCGGCCATGGTTTAGTCTTTCTGCAATTTGGCGGCTTTTTCATGAACTTCCTGAATGGAGCCGACCATATAAAACGCCTGTTCGGGGAATTCGTCCACGCGGCCGTCAAGGATTTCCCTGAACCCCTCGATGGTATCCGACAATTTCACGTATCTCCCGGGCGAGCCGGTAAAGACTTCGGCAACGAAGAACGGCTGGGACAGGAAGCGCTGAATTTTTCTTGCCCGGGCGACCACCTGCTTGTCTTCCTCCGACAACTCGTCCATTCCGAGAATGGCGATGATGTCCTGCAAGTCCTTGTAGCGTTGCAGTACCTGCTGAACTTCGCGGGCCACATTGTAATGCTCTTCGCCCAGCACCTGGGGATCGAGAATCCGCGAGGTGGAATCCAGTGGGTCAACGGCGGGATAAATTCCCAGCTCGGAAATGCGCCGGCTGAGAACGGTGGTGGCGTCCAGATGGGCAAAAGTTGTCGCCGGCGCGGGGTCCGTCAAGTCGTCGGCGGGCACGTAAATGGCCTGCACGGAGGTGATGGAGCCCTTCTTGGTTGAAGTGATCCGTTCCTGCAAATCGCCCATCTCCGTCGCCAGCGTCGGTTGATAGCCAACGGCGGAAGGGATGCGCCCAAGTAACGCGGAGACCTCGGAGCCGGCCTGCGAAAACCGGAAAATATTGTCGATGAACAGCAACACATCCTGTCCGCCGACATCGCGGAAATACTCGGCCACGGTGAGGCCGGTCAATCCGACGCGCATTCGCGCGCCGGGCGGCTCGGTCATCTGCCCGTAAACCAGGGCGGTTTTGTCGATAACTCCGGACTCCATCATTTCATGATACAGGTCGTTGCCTTCGCGGGTGCGTTCGCCGACGCCGGAGAAAACGGAATAGCCGCCGTGCTCGGTGGCGATGTTGCGGATCAATTCCATGATCAACACGGTCTTGCCGACTCCCGCGCCGCCGAACAGGCCGGTCTTGCCGCCTTTCAGGTAAGGTTCCAGCAGGTCGATGACCTTGATGCCGGTCTCCAGCATTTCCATACCCGTATCCTGATCCTCCAGCGGAGGGGCTTCACGATGAATGCTCCAGAAAGCTTCTGCTTCGACGGGCGGTTTGTCATCGGCGGGCTCGCCGACCACGTTGATGATGCGTCCGAGAACCTTGTCGCCCACCGGAACCTTGATCGGTTCGCCGGTGTCCTCCACCTCCATGCCGCGAACCAGGCCGTCGGTGGGGTGCATGGAAACCGCGCGGACGGAGTCGTCCCCCAGATGCTGAGCCACCTCGCCAGTGATATATTCGCTTTCACCTTTCTTTTGACCCGGTTTCTTGATCCGCAAGGCGTTGTACAACGCCGGCAGGGTGCCGCTGTCGAATCGAATGTCCAGCACAGGTCCCATGACCTGAATGATGTGTCCTTTATTCATGAGGCAACTCCAACGTCAGTTTATCAAAAGGCCGGGGCTCTCCGGCCCTAAAGCGCTTCGGCGCCGTTAACCACTTCAATCAGTTCCTTGGTGATATAGGCCTGCCGAGCCTTGTTGTAATTGAGCGTCAGGGTATCGATCATCTCGCCCGCGTTGCGGGTGGCGTTGTCCATGGCGGTCATCCTCGCACCATGCTCGCTGGCGGCGGATTCCAGGAAAGCCCGGTACACTTCCACGTTCATGTATCTTTTGAGGATGTGATCCAGAATGGACACTTCATCGGGTTCATAAATGTAATCGACCATCAGATCCTCGCCCTCCAGTTTTTCGGGGACGATGGGGAGCAGTTGTTCCACAATCACTTCCTGCTGAATGACCGATTTAAACTCATTGTAAACGACGTAAATTTTATCGACTGCACCTTCCAGGTAGAGTTGCATCAACACATCCCCAACCTCTGCGGCTTTCAGGAAGTCGAAGTCTTTGGTCCAGCCCACGTACTCCCGCAGGATTTTTCGGCCTTGCACCTTGAAAAACCCCTGCCCTTTCCTGCCGGCGGCGATCAGAAGAACTTCCTTTCCGGAATGTTCCTTAATGACACCGAGCGCCTTGCGGAGAATATTGCTGTTGAAACCGCCGCACAGACCTTTGTCGGAAGTGATGACGAGGAGGAGAATTTTGCCTTCCTCTTTTCTTTCGCGCAACAGCGGGTGCATGTCCGGATTGCAACGGGCGGCGAGGTGGTGCATCATCTCCGCCATTTTCAAGGCAAAGGGCCTGGCGCTCAGGATGGCCTCCTGGGCGCGGCGCAGTTTTGAAGCGGAGACCAGCTTCATCGCCTTGGTGATCTGCTGGGTATTCTTGACGCTACGGATGCGCCGTTTGATGTCGCGTTGAGTGGCCATGGGTTACGCGGTGAACAGCTCCTTGTATTCGAGGATGGCGGTTTTCAGGCGGCTCTCGGTTTCGTCGCTCAACGTTTTTTCCTTCTCTATGGTATCCATGAGGTCCTTATGCTTTTCCTCGATGTAGCTCAACATGCCCGATTCGAATTTTTTGATGTCTCCGACGTTGAGGTCGTCAATCAATCCCCGGACGCCGGCAAAAAGCGAGATCACCTGGCTGGTCGTGGAAAACGGTTTGTATTGGTCCTGCTTGAGGATTTCCACAAGCCGTTCCCCGCGGGACAACTGCGCCTGCGTGGCGGCGTCCAAATCGCTTCCGAACTGGGCAAAGGCGGCCATTTCCCGGTACTGCGCCAGGTCCAGCCGCAGTTTTCCGGCCACCTGTTTCATGGCCTTGATCTGCGCCGCGCCGCCGACACGGGACACGGACAAGCCGACGTTGATCGCCGGGCGAACCCCGGAATAAAACAGGTCGGTTTCCAGATAAATCTGCCCGTCGGTAATGGAAATCACGTTGGTGGGGATGTAAGCCGAAACGTCGCCGCCCTGGGTTTCGATAATGGGCAGGGCGGTCATGGAACCCGCTCCCAGCTGATCGTTCAGCTTGGCCGACCGCTCCAGCAGTCGGGAATGGATGTAAAAAACATCGCCGGGATACGCCTCGCGCCCTGGCGGACGGCGCAGGAGAAGGCTCAATTGCCGGTACGCGGCGGCCTGCTTGGACAAATCATCATAAATGATAAGGCAATGTTGCTTGTTGTCGCGGAAATACTCGCCCATGGCGCAACCGGCGTAAGGGGCGATAAACTGCATCGGCGCCGGGTCGCTGGCGGTAGCGGCAACGACAATGGAATATTTCATGGCGCCATGTTGTTCCAGGGTTTTCACCACCCGGGCGACCGTGGATCGTTTTTGGCCGATGGCGACATAGATGCAAAACACATTCTGGTCATTCTGGTTAATAATCGTGTCGATGACCACGGCTGTTTTCCCGGTCTGCCGATCGCCGATAATCAACTCTCTCTGCCCGCGCCCGATCGGCACCATGCCGTCAATGGCCTTGATGCCGGTCTGCATCGGCTCGTGAACGGATTTGCGGTCGACCACGCCGGGCGCAATGCGTTCGATGGGACCGGTTTGCTTGGCGTTGATGGCCCCCTTGCCGTCGAGAGGCTGTCCCAGGGGATTGACCACCCGGCCAACCAGTTCCGGACCGATCGGCACTTCCATGATGCGCCCGGTGCGCTTGACCTCATCTCCCTCCTTCACCTGGTTGTCGGGACCCAGCAAAATGGCGCCGACATTATCTTCTTCCAGATTCAGCACCATGGCCGACAATTCATTGGGAAACTCCAGCAGTTCGCCGGACATGGCGTTTTCCAGACCGTAAACGCGGGCAATGCCGTCGCCGACGGATATCACCCGGCCGGTTTCCTTAAGTTCGACCCCCGCATCGAAACCCTGTATTTGTTTTTGAATTAGGGTGCTGATTTCATCGGCGCGCAAGTTCACTCAAGCTACCTCCTCTTTCTCGATATTACGTTTCAGTGCCGCCAAACGGTTTTTTACGGTAGCGTCCGCGACCAGGCTTCCGACGCGGACAATGACGCCGGCGATCAAGGACTCATCCAGGGTGGATTCGATCAACACTTCCTTGCCCGTGATACGCTTCAGGGAGGTTTTCAGCCGGTCCAGGTGTGTTTTGCTCAAGGGCCGGGCGGAGACAACCCCGGCGCGGACGCGGCGCAGTCTCTTGTCCACCACCGTTTCAAAATGTTCGGCGATATTCTTCAAGTACAGAATTTTTTTTCTTTTCACCAACAGGGTCAGCAGGCTTTTCACATCCTTGTTTGCCTTGACCCGGCCGCAAAGTTCCCCAACCATGGCGATTTTGTTTTCTCCGGGAATGCCGGGATGGGCAAAAAACCGGATCAGCCGCGGTTCGGTTTCAAATGCCCCGCTGATGGTTTTGACGGTTCGCAAGACCTCCTCCAGACCGGAATCATCCGGAAAGGTGGCGGACAACGCATGGGCATACCGTTTTCCGATAATATGTTCGATCATAAATGTAAAACCTTAGATGCAAACGCGCGCGGGTTCAGGACGGGCTCCCGTCGAAGCGTAAAGCAAAACGCACAAACTTTCGCAATAAAACTAGGCCCCTTGCTCAATTTCGCGTAGCGCTTCCTCGATGGACTCGTCGACCAGCCGCTTCCTGTCCTTCTCGCTGATGCTTTTCCTCAGAATCTTTTCCGTTGAGGCGATGGTCAAGGCGGCGGCATAACCGCGAACTTCCTCCAGCAACTTGTCGCGGGTGCGCCGCACCTCATTTTCCGTGTCTTCCTGCATCTGCCGGCACTTGGCCTGGGTTTCCCGCAACGTTTTCTCCTGAATTTTTCGGGACTCATCCTGGGCCATCTGAACGATGGCGCTGGATTTTTCGTGGGCCTTTTGCAACTCCTTGTAAAGCTCCGTTCTCAGGAGTTGGGCGTCCTGCTTCAATTTTTCGGCGCCGGAAATATCGCCGCGAATCTTGTTTTCGCGCGCATCGAGAATTTCCATGATCGGTGGAAAAACGTACCGTTTCAGCAGATACAACAAAATGGCGAAGGATACGGTCGACCAAAAAATCAACGAACTAAAGATTTCCGTTTGCTCCAATTGAGGCATGATCTGTTTCCGGAAAAAGGTTAATGGTTCAAGTTTTCAGCATCAACAAAATAGCAATAACAAAACTGAAAAGGCCAAACTGCTCCACAAAGGCGAATCCGATCCAAAGGAACTTGGTCAGTTTTGGTTCGGCGCTGGGTTGGCGGCCCACGGCTTCAATCATCTTGGAAAACACCAGACCGATTCCGATGGCCGCACCCAAAAAACCCAGGGAGCATAATGCCATGCCCAATAGGGCTCCTACTTCATTGCTCATTTTCGTCTCCTCTTGTTATAAATATCGGTTTAATGCAACTTCAGGGCATCTGAAATGTACACGCAGGTTAACAGGGAAAAAATATACGCCTGGATAAAGGCGATAAAAATTTCCAGTCCGTTGACAACGACAGTAAATCCAAAGGGAAGCCAGCCGATATACAGGGGAGCAACCAGCGCCATGCCGAATAGCACTCCCATCAGGGTATGCCCCGCCGTCATGTTGGCGAACAACCGCACGGCCAACGTCAACGGACGCGCCAGCATACTGATGATCTCTATGGGAATCATGAGGGGAATCAGAATCTTGGGAATTCCCGGGGGAACCAAAATCCCCAGAAAGTGCAAGCCGTGCCGGGCAAAGCCGATCACCAGCGTCATAAAAAATATAAATACCGCGAAAGTGCCGGTGACGACCAGTTGGCTTGTAAGGGTGTAAGAACCGGGGACAAGGCCGATCAGGTTACAGGAAAACAAAAAAAGGAATAAGGTTGCGATGAAGGGGAAATACTTCTTCCCTTCCTTGCCGATGTATTCGGTGACCATGCTCAGAAGAAATTCCAGGGTTATTTCGGCAAAGTTTTGCAATCGCCCTGGAACGAGCTTCATCCCTCCGTGAATGGCCAGGCGAAACAGAATAAACAACACCGCCATGCCCGCCCACATAGCCAAAATGGCTTTGTTGATGGAAATATCAAAGCCCAGTAGGGTCAGGGGAATGATTGGGTGAAGCTCAAAATGGTGTAAGGGGCTTTCCATCGATAAAACTAAACGTCGGGCTTGTCATCGTTGTTGATATCTTCAAATTCCTGAACGCTTCTGTAGGCGTTCAGGCACCCCGCGGCGGCGCCGAAAAATATGCCCATGACCAAAAACCACGGGCTCGTATCGAAAGCTTTATCCAAGGCATACCCCATGACCAAGCCGACGATCGTTGCAACGATCAGTTCTGTCCCCAACCGGAGCCCGATACCCAGGCCATAACGAAAGCCTTTGTCATTGCTCATTGAGTGTTGGGAGGGAAAATTACCGCGAAAAAGCGCACTTAATATACATCAACCATGCGCTTTTGTCAAAAACAGTTGACCCAGGTTGTTCCTCGGAAGTACAAGGCGAGTCTAGCAGAGGCGGCGGAAAATGCAAGGTGAAAGTAAGTTCAAATCATAAATCCCTGGCAAGAGATCCCCCTACTCGTTGAAACCTTTGCATAAGTGTACTTGTTTGACTGTCATATTGTCATTGCGAGGCGGAGCCGACGAAGCAATCCAGAAAGAACCTATTCCCACCGGGCGTGGCCCGGCTGGATCGCCACGCCGCTGGTAGCGGCTCGCGATGACACCGGGGACGGCGAAGTCTCGTGTTATACAAAGGTCTCTTACCCATCGGCGCCCGGTCTTCCAAACCGCCGCGCCGACTTGCAGTCAACTGGAGGCCTGACCTCTTTTTTCGTCCGGTGAGGAGGCGCTTTCGACACTGCCCTGGAGGAGAGCGGGATCCGGTGTTTTGGGCTCGCTGGGCACAAAAGGTTCCGGCGCGGGCGTGGGCACGGACTCCGCGGTCGTGGGCACGGACTCCGCCGCGGCCGGCCGGTCTTTGCGCACCCGCGACGAGGCCGGTCTTCGGCCTGTTGTCTTGCGCGTATATTTTCTCCGGGAAGTCGTTTTGGGGCGTTTGGTTTTCTCCCGGGTATCCCGTTTTCCGGTATCCCGTTTAAACGACCGGCTGGCGGGTTCGCGTCTGGACACCTCCTCCTCGCTTTTTCCCGCGCCGTATTCCCTGGGGGGCTGGGGCCGGGTGTCCACATCTTTTTTCTTTTCCAAAATGGTGAAGGAAAAGTTCTCGTAACGCAGGGACGGCTTGGCATTGAACAAAATGTTGACATCATGGCTCTCCTCCAAATCGAGGATGAACCGCATTTTGTGGTTGAGGAGGTAAGTCACGATATCGGTGGAAACTTCCACGGAGAGCGTCTTGACGTTTTTGGCGGCAAGCAAACCTTGTATTCGGCGTAAAACTTCCAGGGTGACGGAGCTTTTGGACTTGACCCGTCCGGCCCCGTCGCACATCTCGCACCGGTCGAAGGCACCTTCTCCTACGGGGGGAGACAATCTTTGGCGGGACATTTCCAGGAGGCCGAATTTGGATATTTTCGAAATATTGATGCGTGCCTTATCTTTTTTGCAGGCCAGTTTGATCTGTTTTTCGAGCAGGCTTTTGTTTTTCTTCTGATTCATGTCGATAAAATCGATCACGATCAACCCGCCCAAATCGCGCAGATGCAATTGCCGGGCAATCTCATCCGCCGCTTCCAGGTTGGTTTTGACGGCGGTGTCCTCAAGCTCGCTGGCGCCGGTTGTTTTTCCCGAATTGACATCGATGGCCACCATGGCCTCGCCGACATCAAAAATGATCGAGCCGCCCGAGGGCAGGTCCACCCTGCGGTTGTAAATGGATTCAATTTGCTCTTCGATGTTGTATTGGGAAAACAGGGGTTTGGTTTCACTATAGAGCTTGACGCGGTTGCGCATCCGCGGCATGACCAGCTTGAAGAACTCTTTCAAGGCTTTGTAGGACTTGGCATTGTCTACGATAATTTCCGAAGTGTCCGCGGTAAAATGGTCGCGTACGGTTCGCTCCACCATGTCGGGGACCTGGTACAGGAGACAAGGCGGAGCGGTTTTCCCCTGGTTTTCTTTCTCGATGGTGTGCCAGATTTTCAACAGCATTTGCAGGTCTTTTTGCAACTCCGACTTGGTTCTGCCCATGCCGGCAGTACGGATAATGACACCCATGTTTTCGGAGAGTTCGAAGGCCTTGAGGATTTCCTTCATTTTTTTGCGTTCGGATTCATCTTCGATCTTTCGGGATACGCCGCCGGAGGCGCTGCCGCACATCAGGACCAGGAACCTGCCGGGAACGGTCACATAATTTGTCAGGGTGGGGCCCTTGGCGTCGCGTTCTTCCTTGACGACCTGCACCATGATTTTTTGCCCCTTGACCAGGACGTCCTGGATTCTCATCTTGGCTTTTCGTTCGCGGGTTTTTAAATAGGATTCCCTGCGAACATCCTTGAAAGGGAGGAAGCCGAATTTTTTTCTGCCGATATCGACAAATGCCGCCTCGAAAGCAGGTTCAACCCGTGTAATCACGCCCTTATAAACGTTGCCTTTAATATTTTCCCGAGTGGCATGTTCAACGATCAACTCTTCCAACTTGCCGTTTTCAACTATAACGACCCGGCACTCTTCCGGATGGTCTGCATTAATCAACATTTTTTTCGTTTTTTCTACCTTGGTCTGTTTCATCACCTTATGCTATCCTTTGCCAAAAGATTTTCTCCCCGTCTCTTGCCATACTATCTTAAAAACCAAAAAGATAAAAGAACGGTTGGGATGAAAATCAAATTAATCTGGTTAAAAATCAATTAGTTAATTTGACCGAGCCTGTCTCCGGGGCACTTTTCGGTCAACGACTCGATTTCCAATCTCATCTTGCAATCCTCAAAAGCCGGCCATTCCAGAGACCAGCGATTATATGTGGCGCGGATTTTCGTCATTTTCGCTATTTGCCTGCTTTCGTACTCTAACACCTTTAAAGTTCCCTTCCAGTTCGACGGGGTTGCGCACATCCAGGACAACCGCTGGATCAAAAGTCTTTCGATTTTCTCCAACGAGTTCGGGATCAGCAATCTTTGGAACCGCTCCATCACGGTATTCACTTATACCCTGAATTATTATCTGGGGGAAAATAATACCCTGGGGTATCACCTGTTCAACCTCTTCATCCATTTCGGCGTATGTGTCCTGATTTATCGGGTCGCACATAAAATCCTTACCCATCCGCACCTCAGAGGAATGGCGGCGCCAGGCCGGCGGATAAACATTCCTTTTATTTCGGCTCTCCTGTTCGCAAGCCATCCTGCCCATACCCAGGCAATAACTTATCTGATGAGCCGCGGTAGCCTGCTGGTCACTTTTTTTTATCTTGGATCGTTTTATTGTTTCCTGACGGTTGTCGAAGGGAAATCGCCGACTTCTGTTTCCGGGTGGAGAAAAATCCAGCTTGCGGGATGGGTTATCTTTGCTTTGTCGTTGATGATCCTGGGCTTCGGGTCGAAGCTGACCATCATCACCGCGCCGATCCTTATGGCGGTTTATTATCTCATGTTTTGCCGAAACGAGGGAGAACTTTTTTTTCATTTCCTGCGCCGGAAACTGCGATGGTTGTTTTTGATAATCCTGCCCCTTTTTGTATTTGTTGTTTACAAGGCCTTTTTTACCCGCAAAGGACTTCTGGGGATCCCGGATTCCGGCTCCATAACTTACTCTCGGATGGACTACTTTTTGACGGAAATGAAAATGGGAACGGTCTATTACCTGAAGACCCTGCTGTTTCCCGTCAACTTGAACGTCGATCCCGATATCAGCTTAATAAAAAGCTATGCCGACCCTTTGCTGGTTCTGTCCGCCTTGTTGCTGATCGCCTATTTTGTATTCATCAAAAACAAATCGAAACCGGCGCTATTCGGTTTTCTTTGGTTCATCGTCGCCCTTTCGCCGGAATCGTCTGTCGTTCCCCTCACGGACATTGTTGCAGAGCACCGGTTGTATCTTCCGGGAGTCGGTTTTGCGTTGATGACATCCGTTTTGTTGTCCGACCGGCGATTGGTTCCGTTTTATATGGCACTGTTAATTTTCTTCACAATCAACACCGTCCACAGAAACAACGCCTGGTTTTCGGAAATCACCCTTTGGCAGGATACGGTGAAAAAAAGTCCGGGGAAACCGCGGCCTTTTATTAATTATGCGCGGGCCTTGCATCTCGTGGGGAAAATCGATCCGGCGATTGAAAATTATAAAAAAGCCATCGAGCTGGACCCCTATTATTTTGAACCCCACCACAATCTCGCGGAAGCTTATGTTCTGTCCGGAAAATGCCGGGAAGCCATCAAGGAATTCGAATATGCGTTGATTTTAGTCCCGGAACTTGTAGAATCAATGATAGGGCTGGGCCGATGCTACAAGGAAACAGGTAATTATGATATAGCGATCAATTATTTCAGAAAGGCTTTGCAGGTTCGCCCTTCCTCGGATGCGGCGTTCCTTGAGTTGGGTCTTCTGTATTATTTTGATCGGAACGAAAAAGAAAAGGGGCGTTTTTACCTGAAGCAAGCGTTGCGTCTGAATCCAAATCTGCCCGACAAGGAAAGCCTGAAGAATCTAGTCAATAAATGATGTGCACTGAACCCAGGACGGCCGGCACGAAAGCCGTCAACAATCCATTCGGGATCATCCCGTGTATAAAAGAGGTTGCGCATGAATAACCCCATCGGTATGAGGTCCCTGGACTCCCTGACCCGCGAGGATTTGACGGACAAAACGATTTTTATTCGGGTGGATTTCAATGTTCCCATGACGGCCAAGACGCCGGGTTACTACCGCGTGGCGGACGACTCCAGAATCCGGCGTTTTCTGGACCTCACTTTCAAGAAGATCCACGAATTGACCGATGGAAATTGCCGAATCGTCATCGGCTCCCACCTGGGCCGTCCACACATCAAAAAAGATCACGCGGGCTGGGACGGGATATTCAATATTCAATTTGTGTGCTCCCATTTCGATACCTTGATGCGAAAGATTTACGGCGATCTCTATACCATTTTTCCGCCGGAAATTATCGGCACGCAATTCGATCACACGCTGGAAATCCTCATGCAACATCAACTGCCGGTGGGCGGAATCAAGTTCCTTCCTAACCTGCGGTATCTCCTCGATCCCAAAAACCCCGACACCCACCGAAAAGAGTTTATCGAAAAACTGGCCGAGGTGTCGGACGTCTATATCAATTGCGCCTTCGGATGCAGTCATCGACTGACAAAAAGCATCAAGATGTTGCCGCACATCATGCGCGAACAAGGAAAACCGGTCGTCGCCGGAAACCTGCTTTCCGAGGAAATCACCAAGTTGGGCGCCTTTGGCCAACGCATCCTGGACTATCCGGAAAAAACCGCAGTGATCACCGGCGGAGCAAAAATCGCGGACAAAATCGGGATACTAAAACAGTTTGTCTATTCCAAAGTCAAACATATCTTCCTGGGCGGGAAAATGGTCAACGCTTTCTTCCTGGCCAAACAGTTGCAGGATAAAATCGATTCGTTGGGATTCCAGGACATTCCGCATACCTTGCGCTCGGAAGACGACGCAGTAAACCAAAAACTCATCGACGAAATAAAACTGGCCGACGAAATTCTTGGCATCGCAAAACAAAATCAGGTCTCCATGGATTTCCCCATGGACTTTAAAGTAGTTAGCGAATACAAACAAACTTCCTATCAGATTAAAACGACCCCCGATTTCAACAAGGAACTGCAACTGGACCTGGGGCCGGAAACCATCAAAAAGTTTTCCGACATCATTCTCCATGACGGCATTGAAAATATTTTCTGGAATGGCCCCATGGGCGCATACGACCAGCCTTTCTGCGACCATTATGCCGAAGGTTCGATCGAGCTGGCGAAACTGCTTTTTTCGGTGGCGATGACCAACGACAAGGCATCGGTGGTAATTGGAGGGGGCGATACCGCCGCCATCTTGAACAAGTTCCGCTCCGAGGAATTGAAAATGTCGATTCGCGACCAAATCCGCAAACAGCTTGCCGCCCCCATCAACCGCGACCTGCTGACCATCGAATTCCGGAAAGACGATTGCTATCACCTGTACAATTATTTTACATCCAATTTTTTTGTTTCCACGGGCGGCGGGGCTTCGCTGATGTTTCTGGAAGGTTTTCTTAAAGAGCGCGGGGAGCTTCCGCTGGCGTCCTACTTGCCGGGAACGGCGGCTTTGATGGAATTGAGTCCGGCATGAAACCCGGCAGACCGCGAACCGCCGAATGACTCGGCCACACCGGCGAGGATCTCAACCATGCGGGCGCTTTCACAACCCAGCCGGGTATAACAATGCACGGTTTCCCCGGCCAGCCGTGAAACATCGTCCCCATCCAGGTTTTCTTTTCGTTTGTTAAACATATCGGTGAGAGGTTTTACCTGAGGATGGCCCATCCCCAATAAATTGATGCGCTCATCCAATTCGGAAATTTTCTGGCCCAGCGCCTTGATTTTGGCGGAATCGAATTTTTTCCGTAAAGTCGTTTTCCTTATTTCTTCGCCGGTTCGGACTCCCTCCCTGCTGATCTGCATCAGCTCCCGGAACAAAGCCAAATCATGCCGCAAATCCCCCAGCACGGAATCCACCGCCTCAACGTCAAAGTCATCCTTGAGGGTTTGGACGAGAAGCCCGATGTTTTGCGGCGCGGAAAACCTTGCCGAATCGTTCCAGGTCAGAGAGACAATCCACATTTCCCTATAAGCGAGAATTAAAATGCCCTGCCGGGTCACGGGCCGTTTGATCAAGGGCGCGAACCTTAAAAAGCCGTTAGGGTCAAAACCGGACTGAACGATATGGACCTCGTCGAGCGGCGGCGTAATTTCCGGCGCCTTCCATACCCCATGCGCGATGTGGGACTGCATCAGCGAATAAACATCCGCCGGGCGCACTTTTTGGACACAGACAATGTTGTTGCACTCCACGCCGTAACTGCAGGGCGCACAAGGAATCCGGGCTTGAAAAACAAGATGGCCGTCACCGTAAGGCCCGGTTTCATGAGGATGTGCATGGGCAAAGAAAAGCCCGACAACCCGGGTCCCCACCGCCGCCGCAATGTGCATGGTGCCGGTATCGTTGGTGACCAGATAACGGCAACGCTTTAAAAGACCAATCAATTGCGAGATGCTGGTTTTCCCGGTAAGGTCAACAAAACGAGATTTCATTTTCGACAGCGCCAGGATTTCCCGCGCTTGCGCGGACTCGGACTCCACCCCAAACAAGACAATTTTCGCATTGAGGTTGGCGGCGAGCATATCGCCCAGCTCCGCAAAGGAGCGCGTAGGCCATCGCCGCCCCTCCAGGCTGGAACCGGCCTGAAATCCGATCAGAAAATCGTCGTCATGAATGTTTTCACGACGCATGATCTCCTCGGCGGCGACAAAATCATCAAGGCCGGTTTTTATCATAACCCGGTCAAATTGCGATTCCACTTCTCCGGAGCGAAGGTAAATATCCGCCAGGTTGAATGAGTTGTAGGCCCGGTTGAAAGGCTCGATACCGAAATACTGAAGCCAGGGCTGATGGGTCATCCGGTCTCCGGTTTTATTGCAGAAAAATCCGCGGACGTTGCCATGCCCCATGTAAGTGATCATCAGGGCGCTGAGCCTGGAATGACTGAGGTTGAATATCAGGTCGAATTGACGTTCCATCACGCCGCGCAACAGGTCTTCCAGATAACGATAAATCACATCCCAGGTTACGGTCTCGCCCTGCTCCTTCATCCGGTTGAATTGAAGAACGTCGTAAACGATCACGTCGTCCACGAACGGAATCCGGGAGGCAAATGACTCAAACTCCTTGCAAACCATCAGGGTGATGGATGCGTCCGGATGCTTCTTCCGCAGGCCGGAAATGAGCGGAGTCGATTGAACCAAGTCTCCCATCCGGGTGAGGTTCATGACAAGGATTCTATTCGCCATTCCTGTCTCCCTCCCATGCAATCTGATCGACCATCAGGAGAAGCAGTTCGGTTTGGGTCAAGGCGCCCTCGCCTTTTTCAATAGGTTCGACGACGGTTTTCAGGGAAAAATCCTTTACGTTCCTGAAGCGTTTCAAGTACTGCCCCAACTGCGTTTCACTGCCGATGCGTTCGATAAATTCATCAACGCTCTCAGCTCTGGCATTGACGCGCTCTTTCAAGCCGTCCAGGGAGTCATGAAAAATATAAATCAACATTTCCTTTAAACGATGCTCGAAAGTGTGTTCGCTCAGGACACGCTTGCGGGCTCTGGCGGCGATTGTTTTCCGCTCGTTTGGGTTCTCCAGAAAAAAACCGATCTTGTTTTTCAAGTCCTCGAGATTTTTAAACGTCACAATTTCCTCGCCCGCCCGAAAGCACTCATGCAGTTCCGAGCGCTCATCGACAAGCTGAAAGGCGCCGCAGGCGGCAATCTCAAAGGTCCGCGGGTTGACGAAATCGCCGTTGGGATTGACGTTTTCATGGAAGGTCGAGGAATGTAAATTCAAATTGATTTCCGCGCCATTGTAAATTTTGACGCAATCGTCGGTCGAGACGCGCTCATTGGCGTTTTGGACTCTTTGCCCAACGGCGGATTGCAAGTCCCAACCGGTGCCCCAAACCTTGAAATCGTATTCCAGAAGCCGGGGGAAGGCTTGAAGCCGGTTGTAATACGCCGCGCCCATAAAGGAAATATCCGCCGAAAACTTTTGGGAGTCATGTTCGTCAAGCAAAAGCGGGCTGTGAACGGCAGGACTGCAAGCCTGCGGCAGGTAATAATAATTTTTGATTCCCCGGGACTCCAGGGCGTCGAAAAACTCGTTCCGCTGAATCGTGAAAAAATAATCGTAGGCTTCGGCGATATCGTTCCAGTAAGTCAGCGTCCGAAAATCCTCAACAAACCAAAACGCGATGGGAATCTTCAAGGCTTTTAATCGGGCAACGCCCTGTTTGCTCAAGGGCGCCTGCGCCAGGACCAGCGCCAGATCGGGCTTGAACTCCGCCGCCCTGGCAAGAACAACTTCATTCATCAGGTTCATGAACAAGGAGGACAGGACTTCGGCATTGGGCTTGATTTTGGTGGTCTGCTGGACGGCAAAAAAGGCGTCGGCGAAATCCTCGCACCGGACGGCATCCACCTCATGCCCCATATTCTTCAAGGCCTCGGCGCAAAACCGGGCCGTCGGCAGGGAGCCGCCATAAATGGGGTTGACAACCATTATTTTCAAACGATGGGTTGCAAGATATTCTTCGGCGCCGGCACATTTGCCAAGCATTTGAAAATAGGCTTGCGAGATTTGCGTCGAGGGTCCGTGGACAAAGGTATTCCAGTTTCCCGTCCCGTGGCGCGCCAGAATTTTCGGCGGAGGCTCGTCCACCAGAAAACGCACCCGTGGCAGGAAGGGACGAAGATCAACATATTCCAAAAAGGCCCGGAACAACGTCATCAACGGCTCGACGACGACAATCTCTCCCTCCTGCTTCTCGAGCAACTCAAGAACGTGGTAACCAAAACCCAGCCCATGCACGACGGCGCCAACCCCAGGCATGGGCCGGAACGCAGAAACCTGTTTTTTGGCCTCATGGACCGGTTGGTAGCGGCTATGAAGGCAAACGGAGCGCACTTGCGGCACCGGCTCGCCGCTACGCGCCAGGACCATCACCACATTCTCCGGCAACGCGATTTTCTCGACGCGGCGGGCGAGCGCCGGGTCGTGCGAGCGCAGGCATTGCAAATTGTCTTCAAACAAGCTCATGGCGCCTGTTCCGCCGCCGCGACATCCCCAACCTTCATGGCGTGAGGAAACGAAACGGCTATTTTCGGTTTGGCGGCAATCCTGTATTGAAAAACAAAAAACCGGCGCATCTCCTCCGGGGAAAGGTCCTGAATGGTAACGCGGCCGATTTTCAGCGAACCGCTCTTGACGCCGGCAACGGATTCGTATTGGGGGTCCAAGGTTTCATCGACCCGGATAATATCCAGCCCGGCGGCGCAAAACAGCTTCTCGATTTCCCGGTAGGTGAAAAACCGCAAATGCGTCTCGTCCAGGATACCTTCTTTCTGATAGGTCCAGTTGCCCTCGATCAGGCGCTGAACCACGCCGAAAAACTGCACATTAGGAATGCTGGCAACCACCGTTCCCTCCGGTTTCAAGCATCGCATGAGTTTTTTTAATACGGCCAGCGGGTCGGCCAAATGCTCAAGCACGTCCGCGGCGATGATGCAGTCGAACGAATTTTCTTCATAAGGCAGGGCCATGGTTTCAATGTTGCCCTCGACAACGTCATCCAGCGCCTGCCGGGCTTGTTGGGCGGCCCTGGCGGCGCGTTCGATTCCGGCGACAAAGACCCCCGGCCGCTCTTTCAAGGCCCGCCCGGTCATTCCGGCGCCGCAACCGATCTCCAGAATACAGCGGGCCTCTTGCGGAACCAGCGGCAGGATGTCCCGGCGCACGTTTTGGTAATATTGTTCGGATTTATCCCTTGCGCGTCCGTCCCCGGATTCTTCCCGGGCGAAAAATTCATCCATGACAGTCATCAGGGTCTTCACGCGATGGTCGTAGGTGTGCCGCTCCAAAACCCGGCGCATCCCCTGGCCGGCAACGCGATCCCTTTCCTCCGGGTGGTCCAGGTACCAGCGGATTTTTTCAATCAGATCGTTTTCGTTGTCATAAAGGACCAACTGCTCCCCTTCCGCGAACATCTCGTCGAGCCCACTGCCCGGCGCCCGGTCGGTAATCAACAAACTGCCCGAACACAGGGCTTCAAACACCCTCATGTTCAGGTCGTTGCCGATGGCATGGTTGAAAACGATTTTCGACCGCGAGAACACCCGGGCCATCTCATCCATGAACCGCCGGTCCATGAACAGATCGAAATGGCGGCCGATGGCTTCAAGCAGTTTTTTTCTTTCCGTGTGCGCGACGGTGACGCTTCCCACAAAAGCCACGTCATACGTTTTTTCTTCGTCCGTCTTTCCGTGGATTTCCGGATCGCAAGCCAACGGCAACCAGTAAACGTTCCGGCAACCCGATGCTTTGAATGCCGCGACATACTCCTTCTGCGCCAGGAAAACAAAATCGAAATGGCGTGCCGTTTCCTTGTGCCGATCCAAATGAAGATGCGTATCGATCAGGTAACAAGCTTTGGGAAGGGATAGCAAGTCCAGGTCATCGGGGATATGGTCCAGCCCGGTTTCCACCCACAAATACAGGTCGGGAGACCAGCCGCGAGGAAGCTGTTCGATAACTTCGGCGATGGGCGTGGAGGCGGAGCGCGCGATTTCCTGGGGGTGAACCGGCCAGTTCAGTTTCTCCAGATTCCACAGTTTGATGACGTCGGAATTGATCATGCCGCCGCAAGTGATGACATTGTGCGATTTACGCAACGCCCGCTCCAGGTAATACGCCGTGCTGACGGGGTAGGACACGAAATCCATGAGGATGTTCTTTTTCGTTTTTTTATGAAACGGTTGCGGCGGCGAATTCAACGACACGCCGCTGTCCTCCAGGAAATCCAGGATGGTTTGATGGATCACGCGGTTCCATTGGTTAAGGAAAGGCTCCAGACCAAATTGTTCAATGACCGTTTGGCGCGCCTTCTCCCCAAGCTCGCGGGCCTTCTGCGGATCGTTCAAAAGCATGGCCACGGATTTCCGCAGGTAAACCGGATCATGGGAAACGAATCCGTTGACCCCGTCGATAATGGGCGAGGTGCGGTTATGAGTGGAAACGACCGGCATCCCCGTCGCCATGGCTTCCAGGAGCGCCAGGTTGTAGCCGTCCTCGTATTTTTCAACCGTGGAGTGGAGATAAACACGGCAACGGCGAAAATAATCCTTCAATTCCTCAAAACTGCCGGCCAGCCGGGCGCCGGCAATCGTCGGATTGATTCCCAGAGTGATGCAGGGAAACCCCTGCGCCATCTGCCGGCTCGCGCTGTAACCCAGCATGAGATCGCGTTCCTTAAAATGATTGCCAACCCTCAAAATCGCCGGGGTTTCGCCGGTATAGCCCCCGTATTCGGACGCATCGATTCCGGGCGGAATGATTTCCCCCGTGCCGCCCCAGTCACAGCGCTTGGACTCGGAGATGTAAACCTCCCTGACATCCCGGCGCAGGGATTCCAGGGAACGGAGATACTCGTCACGGTCCACCGGGTTGCCGGACAGCCCAATTTCCGTGGAAAGTTTGTTATGATAGACTAAAATTTTCGGGACCCGGTATTCCTGAGACACCAGAAGGTCCTTTACGTTATGAGCCAGAACCAGATCGATATTGCCCTCGTCCAGCTCCTGCCTGGCCCATTGCTCGGAGACCAGCTTCACATTGCCGGGAAGCGGACGCATTTCCACCTCCCAACGCTTGATAACGCCGGGAGATACCTCCGGCTCGACCACGATGAAGTCATGGCCGAGCTTCGACAATAAATAGAGGTAAGGCGCGTGCCAGTTAAAGGAGAGAATTTTGAGCTTCATGGGCCGGCTGAATGTCAAAATGAGTTCACTATATTTCTTTTCGGCAGTCTCGAATCATGACTTTAACAGGTTGCTGAAAAAGTCCTGTGAAGGGTATAAAGTTGTCACCCTGTCGAAGGGTGGCAAGCCTTTGAATAAGGCACATGCTTCGACAGAGCCTGTTCTGAGCTTGCCGAAGGGCTCAGCATGACATTAAAGCAAACCGCCTCAATCCGACTTTTTCAACAACCTGTTAGATAATGAGTAAGGTAGAGTGCAAATCTCCTGCCATGAATCCTTCACAAAGAGGGGGAGCCGCGGGTTTTTTTATAATCTGTTGTTTTTAAACTTAGTTATACGAAAAAACGTCGCGTTTTTTCGACGGAGCGGGAAAAATCGCCGGCTCTCATTTTGGGCTTCCTTCAAAAAAAACCGGCAAGATCAAATGAAAATGGGAATTTTTTTCCCCAAAGAAAACGAATGGCACCGGAACCATGACCAATAACAGCACGCCGCTTCCCAAGCAAAATACCTGGATCGTCATGGCGGGGGTGTTCACGCTTTTGGCCTTGATGATTGCCGGATGGACATTGAACCGGATCGAAACCCAAACGCGCCGGGAGGTCGGCGACTCTTTGCAAACGGTGTTGAAGACCACGCATGTCGCTCTGAAGATATGGACCTCCGATCAGAAAGAAGATATCTCGCACTGGATTCTTTCCCACGAGTTGCGCGACGCGGTGCAGGCGCAATTGGCGGCGCCCCGCAACCCCCAAACCCTGCTGGCGAGCCCGGCATTGAAAAAACTGCGCTCGTTGCTCAAACCCACCGTGGTGTCGAACCAATATCAGGGATTTTTCATTATCGCGCCGGATTTCATAAACATCGCCTCCATGAGAGACTCGAATGTGGGAACGAAAAACCTTCTTGTCGGTTATGAAAATTTCCTGCCCAGGATCTTTAATGGAGAAGTTCTTGTCAGTCATCCTCTTGTGTCGGATGTTCCCCTGCCGGACATAGCCGGAGAATTGAGGGAGGACGAACCCACGCTGTTCGTCGCGGCGCCCATAATGGACGACGCGGGGACCGTCATGGCCGTCCTGGCCTTCCGCATTGACCCGGCCAAGGCGTTCACGCGAATCACCCAATTCGGCCGGTTTGGCAAAACGGGCGAAACTTATCTCTTCAACCGGCAAGGGCAGATGCTTTCCGACAGCCGGTTCAACGACCAGCTCCGCGCGGCGGGTCTGCTTGCCCCGGGCAAACGAGCCATTCTCAACATCGAAATCCGCGACCCGGGCGGCAACATGGTCGAGGGATTCCATCCCTCAACAACCCGCAACAAACAACCCCTGACGTCCATGGCCGCCCAGGCCGTCACGGGGCAAAGCGGCATGAACCTTGACGGATACCGCGATTACCGCGGTGTGCCTGTCGTCGGCGCCTGGATATGGGATGCGAAACTGGATCTGGGCCTGGCGGCAGAGATAAACGTAGCGGAAGCCTATCGGCTGTACAAACTCACCGAGCGGTTGCTGATTCTGGCGGGCATACTGGTTATCGGCCTGTATATCGGCCTGCTCATCGGCATGGCAAGAAGCCAGATCCAAACCCTGCGGGCCGCGGAAAAAATGCGGGACAGCCAGGCGCGGACGAAAGCCGTTCTCGATAACATCGTCGACGGCATTATCACCATCGACGAAAAAGGCGTCATCAAGTCATTTAATCCGGCGGCGGAGCGTATCTTCGGCTACGGCGCGGACGAGGTCATCAACCGAAACATCAATATCCTGATGCCGGAACCCGACGCCAGTGAACATGACCAATACATCCGCGATTATCTGCGGACGGGCAAAGCCAAAATCATCGGCTTCGGACGCGAGGTCACCGGCCGGCGCCGCGACGGTTCGACATTTCCCCTGGACCTTGCGGTCAGCGAAACGCAATCCCATGGACAACGTATTTTCATGGGCGTCCTCCGGGACATCACCAACCGCAAGGCCATGGAGAAAAAGCTGGAAAGTCACACAAAAAATCTCGAAGAAACGGTTGCAAAACGCACCAGCGACCTTCATGCCGCCCTGGAAAGCGTCCAGCAAGCCAAGGACCGGATCGACGGCATTTTGAAATCCATTGGGGACGGACTGCTGGTAACCGACGCGCAAAACCGGGTGATTTTAATGAACCCGGCGGCGGAAAAAATTCTGGGGGTCAGCCTTGACAAGGCGCTCCATCAACCCATCGATCTTGCCATTCAGCAAAAAACCCTGCGCGAGCAGGTGAAATGGGTTCTCGACAAAAGAGTTCCCGGTTATCAATTCGATTTTGAATTGCCCGGAACAGCTAAAAATCATTTGCGGATCATGCAGGCCCATACCTCGATAATCCTTGATAAGGCGGGAAAGGAAATCGGCATCGTCATCATCATGTACGATGTCACCCAGGAACGGGAAATGGATCAAATGAAGACGGAATTCATCTCCACCGCGGCTCATGAACTGAGAACGCCCCTCACCACCATCCAGGGCTTTGCCGAACTGCTTATGACCTGGAGAAACCTCGACCCGGAAAAAGAACACCGGTTTTTATCTCACATCAACCGGCAGGCCGAGCACTTGGCCAACATCATCAGCGACCTGCTGGATATCTCCCGAATCGAGTCGGGACGCGGTTTTTCGCTGAACAAAGCCCGCCACGATATTGGCGGCATTCTGTCGCAAATCGTTTCGAGGTTTCAGGAACACTCGGATAAGCATCGGTTCGAGGTTATTCTGCCTCCCAAGCCGCTAATGGGAATGCTGGACGAGCAGAAAATCCATCAGGTCATCGAAAACCTGTTGAGCAACGCGGTCAAATACTCTCCGGACGGCGGCCTGATCCAGGTGTCGGCGGAACCTCGGGAAGACGGTCTGCGGATCACCGTCAAGGACGAGGGAATCGGCATGACCCCCCAGCAAACCGCGAAAATTTTCGACAAGTTCTACCGTGTGGACGCCTCCAACACGGCGGTCGAAGGCACCGGTCTCGGCATGACCATCGTCCGCCATATCGTCAACGCCCACGGCGGCAAGGTTTCGGTCGAAAGCCGGCTCGGAAAAGGGACAACCGTCAAATTCACCCTCCCCGAGCAAGTCGAATTGCAAACCGAGGAAGTGTTGGAAAGCGACGCTTGAAATCGGAGCGCCAACAACAAAAACGCCTTAACCTGTTGAGTAAACCCCGGCAACTTGTAGTATCATGGATCCACCGATTGTCAGGAGGAAGCGGACTCGCCGGAAATGAAAAAAATTCTGATTGTAGATGACCAGGCGCCAATAAGAGAATTGGTTTTCGAAACCTTGAACGGTTTGGGCGATTACAAGATCATCCAGACGGGATCGGGTGAAGAGTCCATCAAAATCGCCAGGCGTGAGAAACCTCACTTGATTTTCCTGGACATCATGATGCCTGGAGGAATTGACGGCCTGGAGGTGACGAAAATTTTAAAAACCGATCCGCAAACCAGGAACTGCATCATCATTCTTTTATCCGCCAAGGGCCAGAACCTGGATAAGGAAAAAGGATTCGAGTCCGGTGCGGACGACTATCTCGTAAAACCCTTCAGCCCCTTGAAGCTGATCGAGAAGGTGGAAGACCTGCTTGGCCACTAGTACTTAGTTGCATAAATAGAAGTATTTACATATAATATCCTCCAAGAGC
>JBHHYO010000009.1:0-63683 GCA_046757665.1 Nitrospinales bacterium | reverse complement strand
GCTAGGGGCCGGGCAGTTCGCCGCCCGCCAGCGGGCCGGACTTGCTTTTGACCAATAGCTTGTTGACGGCGTTAACGTATGCCAGGCCGCTGGCCTCGATGGTATTGACGCTGGCGCCTTTTCCCAGAACCTCCCGGGTTTCATGAAGCACCCGCAGGGTCACTTCGCCCTGCGCGTCCTTGCCCCTGGTTTTGGCCAGCACCTGGTAGTCGAGCAGTTTGCATTGCAGTCCGGTGATTTTGTCGATGGCGTTGCAAATGGAATCGACCGGCCCGTCCCCCTTGCCGGTGGCGGTACGCGCCTTGCCATCGCGGCTGATCAGTTCCACCGTGGCCTCCGGGACAACGCCGGTTTCGAATGCGACCTTGATTTTCCCCAGCCGGTAAATGTTCAGGCTGTCGTCGGACCATTTTTGTTTTTGCACGAGGGTGATGAGGTCCTCGTCGAAGATGTCCTTTTTTTCGTCGGCGAGAACCTTGAACTCCTCGAACACCCGGTCCAGTTCTTCCTGATCCAGGTCATGGCCCAGGGCTTTGAGCTTGTGGCGCAGGGCGTTGCGTCCGGAATGTTTGCCCATTACGAGGTTGGACTCCTCCAGCCCGACGTCGCGCGGCTCCATGATCTCAAAGGTGTCTTTCTTTTTGAGGAACCCGTGCTGATGGATGCCCGACTCGTGAGCGAAGGCGTTTTTGCCGACGATGGCCTTGTTGCGTTGCACGAAGAACCCGGTCAGACTGCTCACCAGCCGGCTACACGCCATGATGTGTTTGGTTTCGATGTCCGAGTGGAGGCCGAAAAAGTCCTTGCGCGTCTTGAGGGCCATGACGACCTCTTCCATCGAGGCATTGCCGGCGCGTTCGCCGATGCCGTTGACGGTGCACTCCACCTGGCGGGCGCCGGCCTTGACCGCGGCGAGGGAATTGGCGACGGCCAGCCCCAGATCGTTGTGGCAATGCACACTGATCACGGCGCGGTCGATATTCTCCACGTTTTCCCGCAAATGGCGGATCAGGCCGCCAAACTGATCCGGCACCGCGTAGCCCACGGTATCGGGGATGTTGACGGTGGTCGCGCCGGCATCGATCACCGCCTGGGTGATGGCGACCAGGAAATCCGGTTCGGTGCGCGAGGCGTCCATCGGCGAAAACTCGATGTCATCGCAGAATTTTTTGCCCAGTCGTACCGCTTGGACCGCCATGTCGAGGATTTCTTCCTTGGCCTTCTCCACCATGTGCTCGCGGTGGGTTTTGGAGGTGGAAAGGAAAATATGAATCCGCGGCGCCTGGGCTTTTTCCAGGGCCCTGGCCGCCGCTTCGATATCTTTTTGCAACGCCCGCGCCAGGCCGGCGATGCGCGGCCCGCGGATTTCACCAGCGATTTGCTCCACCGCCTGGAAATCGCCGGGCGAGGCGACGGGAAACCCCGCCTCGATCACATCCACCTTCAACAAGGCCAGTTGCCGGGCAATTTCCAGCTTCTCCTTGATGTTCATACTTGCGCCGGGGCACTGTTCGCCGTCCCTCAACGTGGTGTCGAAAATGATGATTTGATCGGATTGCATAATGCGTTTGCCTGCCTTGTGTGCCGTAATAAATGGATAGTGTGGATTGCCGGTTGCCGCGGGCCGGGAATTACTCGATGGCGGCGAGAACCCTGAACCCCGCCTTTTTGATCTCCTGGGCAACCTGCTTGGTATCGCACAAGTCCAGACGGAAGGAATACACCCGTTTCTTTTTATCCTTGGGATAGGGCGCTATGCTCGTGCTGATGACACTCAGGTTTTGCGCCTGAATGATCTTTGAGACCGTGTCAAAATTTTTCGGGTCTTTGCCCATGACCACGTCGATCCGGGAACTCGAATGAAGGATTCCCATCAACTCGATAAACAAGCCCACCAAGTCGGTGATGGAAATGATTCCTACCAACTTGTTTTGTTTCAAAACCGGCAGGGCGCCGACCTTGTTCTTGTAGATAATGAGAGCGGCGTCCTCAATGTGCGTTTCCGGATAGACCGTCAGAGGGTCGTCCGTCATGTAATCCTGAACCGGCATTTTGTCCGGGTCCGGAAATTTCGCCGTCTTGCCGGCAGGGCGCCGGTTACTTAAAATAACGGCGGAGCGGATGTCACTTTCGGTGATGATGCCCAAAAGCTCATCCTTCTCGACCACCGGCAAATGGCGGACGGAATTTTCCGTCATCAACTCGTGGGCTTTTTTCAACGATTGACCCGTTTTGATGGTCACGAGCTTTTTCGCCATGACGTCGCCGACGATCATTGCGCTTCTCCAAGATAGAAACCTGTTCTATTTATTTTAGCCCTCTTCGGTCGAAAACGGCAACCCATGATTTTTAAAAACCGGGGATGCGGACCAACGACGGAAGGGAGATTACCCGAGGGTACTGGAAAAACCCTCCGCGCAATCAGTTGTATCAGAATTCCCGGTTAAAATACAGCTATAATGGGAAATTACCTGGCTCCGAGGCATCGAAAATTCAAATGCGGCCCATGACGTTTGCGCTTGCCCATGACCCGGCATTAACCCGCAACAAAACGCGCCTCATTCTTCGTACGTTTTTTCAATCGAATTTTCCGGGATTTTGTGATTATATAATAAAGCAACACCGCAATGTCATAAAAAAACACAATTATCGAATCCGCATTTCGGCTCGACGGGCGCAACCGAAATCAAATCAATGCCGTGTTGTTTTAGGCACGCAATTTGCTTTATTTGAATATTGTTGAAGTGCGCGTTTTTGAGGTTTTTTGCAACTTCTGAGGAAGTTTCCGATAATTTTTTATTATTTTTAACAATCATGAACTATTCAAGCTTGCCAAAAAAACAAGGATTATACGACCCTGCCTTTGAGAAGGAAAATTGCGGCGTGGGGTTTGTCGCTCACATGAAAGGGCGGAAATCGCACCAGATTGTTCTCGATGGTTTGGAGATTCTTAGAAAGCTGGAGCACCGGGGCGCCGTGGGTAGCGACCCGTTGACGGGTGACGGCGCCGGCATCTTGATCCAATTGCCCCACAAATTCTTCAGCAAGCATTGCGCCGGATTGCGGATCGCCCTGCCGGAGCCGGGAAAATATGGCGCGGGCCAGGTGTTTCTCCCGCAGGACAAGGAACGCGCCGCCGCCTGCGTCCGAATTTTCGAGGAAACCGCCGAGCGGGAGGGCTTGGCCATTCTCGGCTGGCGGGATGTCCCCGTAGACAACACGACCATCGGCGTAACCGCCCGCAAGGTGGAACCGATCATCCGCCAGATCTTTGTCGCCCCCCAACAGTCCGTGGGGGACACCATGGAGCTGGAAAGAAAGCTTTACAGCTTGCGCAAGCAGGTCTCAATGCGCGTCCTGAAATCGGGGCTCAACGAAGACGAGCAATTTTATATTTGCAGTCTTTCCTGCCGCACCTTCATTTACAAGGGCCAATTGATGTCCGAGCAGTTGGAGACCTTTTACCTCGATCTTAAGGACGCGGATTTGGAGTCGGCCCTGGCCATAGCGCATTCCCGGTACAGCACCAACACATTTCCGTCCTGGAGCCGGGCACAACCCCTGCGCCTCCTGGCCCACAACGGAGAAATCAACACCGTCCGCGGCAATCAAAACTGGATGCGCGCCCGTGAGGCCGTGTTTGAATCGGACAAGTTCGACGACATTCAAAAAATCCTGCCGGTCATCGAACCGGGAGGCAGTGACTCGGCGGATTTCGATAATGCCCTGGAGTTGCTTTATCTGTCCGGCAGACCCTTGTCGCACGCCATGATGATGATGATTCCCGAGCCCTGGAGCGGGCACAAAGCGATGAGCGCGGACAAACGCGGATTCTACGAATTTCACGCTTCCATGATGGAGCCGTGGGACGGGCCGGCATCCATGGCGTTCTCCGACGGCGAAGTGATCGGCGCCGTTCTTGACCGCAACGGCCTGCGCCCCTCACGTTATATCGTTACCAAGGACCATATGGTGATCATGGCTTCCGAAGTGGGCGTGTTGCCGGTCGATGAGGCCAACATTCAATTCAAGGGACGGTTGCAACCCGGCAAAATGTTTCTCGTCGATCTCGGCCAGGGACGTATCATCGCCGATGACGAGTTAAAATCCGATATCTTCAGCCGCAAGCCTTATACGCTCTGGGTCAAGGAAAACCAGGTGAACCTGGAAAACCTGCCGGACCCGGCAACCGCCCCTCAAGCGAAAACGATTTCCTTGCCAGTCGGTCATTCGGCTTTCGGCTACACGGCGGAAGACCTCAAAATCGTTCTGGCCCCCATGGTGCAGAACGGCATGGAAGCCACCGGTTCCATGGGCAATGACACCCCGCTTGCGGTGTTATCCAACAAGCCCCAGTTGTTGTTCAATTATTTCAAGCAACTGTTCGCCCAGGTCACCAACCCGGCTATCGACTCCATCCGTGAGGAGTTGGTGATGTCGATGGAGATCACCTTGGGAAAAGAATTGAATTTGCTGAGCGAGTCGCCAGAGCATTGCCGCAAGCTCAAAATTCAGCATCCGATTCTTAACGACCGGGAGATGGAAAGGGTTCGTGGTTTAGACCGGCCGGGCTTGAAAACCGTTTCCCTGCCCATGTTGTTCCCCGTGTCCGAGGGCGAGGACGGTTTGCAAAAGGGGTTGGAAAATTTATGTCAAAAAGCATCCCAAGCCATCCGCGACGGCGCTACGATCCTGGTTCTTACGGACCGCGGCCTGGATGCCGGCAACGCCGCCATTCCCAGTCTGCTGGCCACCGCCGCGGTACATCATCATTTGTTGCGGGAGTTGACCCGCACATCGGTCGGCCTGGTGGTGGAGACCGGAGAAGCCCGCGAGATGATGCACTTCGCCCTGCTCATCGGCTATGGCGCCGGGGCGATCTACCCCTATCTGGCTTATCAAACGGTCGCCCAATTGGTCCGGGACAACGTTTTCGTGAAAAATATCGACATCCCGACTGCCCTGGAGAACTACCTGAATTCAACCCGTAAGGGACTGTTTAAAATTATCGCCAAAATGGGCATCTCGACGATCCAAAGCTCCCGCGGCGCACAGATTTTCGAGGCCGTCGGTCTGAATGATTCGGTAATCAATCGCTATTTCACCGGAACCCCATCGCGTGTCGGCGGCGTCGGGCTGGAGGTGATCGCCCGCGAAACTTTGACGCGGCACCATCGGGCATTTGCCGCCACCAATGGCGGTCCCTACGTCATGGATCCCGGCGGCAATTACCACTGGCGGCGCGGCGAGGAGCATCACATGTTAAATCCCAACACCGTTGCTACCCTGCAACACGCCGTGCGCTCCAACAACTATGCCCTGTACAAAAAATTCAGTAAAATTTCCGACGAAATCAGCACCCGGCAATGCACCCTGCGCGGCCTGTTCAAATTCAAGAAATGCACGCCTATCGACATCGACGACGTCGAGCCGGTCTCGGAAATCACCAAACGATTCTGCACGGGAGCCATGTCCATCGGCTCCATCTCGCGGGAGGCCCATGAGACCCTCGCCATTGCCATGAACCGGCTGGGCGGACGAAGCAACACCGGTGAGGGTGGAGAGGACCCCGTACGTTACATTCTCGATCCCAATGGCGATTCGCGCCGTAGCAAGATCAAGCAGGTAGCCTCCGGACGGTTTGGGGTAAACAGTTACTACCTGGCGAACGCCGACGAAATGCAGATCAAAATCGCCCAGGGCGCCAAGCCCGGCGAAGGCGGTCAGTTGCCCGGTCACAAGGTCAGCGAGTACATTGCCAAAATTCGCCACTCCACACCGGGGGTGGGCCTCATCTCACCGCCGCCACACCACGATATTTATTCTATCGAGGATTTGCAACAGTTGATCTTCGATCTGCATAACGCCAACCCCAACGGTAAGGTCAGCGTCAAGCTGGTGGCGGAAATGGGCGTGGGCACCGTGGCCGCCGGGGTTTCCAAGGCACATGCCGATGGTGTACTGATCGCCGGCCATGACGGCGGCACGGGAGCATCCCCGCAAACCTCCATCAAACACGCCGGGCTTCCCTGGGAACTGGGCCTGGCGGAAACTCAGCAGATTCTGGTCATGAATGACCTGCGCGGCCGCATCGCCGTCCAGGTCGACGGTCAGATTAAAACCGGGCGCGACGTCATCATCGGCGGACTGCTCGGCGCCGATGAATTCGGTTTCTCCACCTCGGCCCTGGTCTCATTGGGCTGTATTTTGATGAGAAAATGCCACCTCAACACCTGCTCCGTCGGCATTGCCACCCAGGATGAAGCACTGCGTAAAAAGTTCGCCGGCAAACCGGAATACGTGGTCAACCAGTTCAGGTTTATCGCCGAGGAGGTCCGGGAAATCATGGCACAACTGGGCATCCGCAAGTTCAATGACCTGATCGGCCGGGTGGACTTGCTCGAAACCGATGCGGCGGTCGATCACTGGAAAGCCGCGGGAATTGACTTATCCAATATTTTTTACAAACCGGAGGTCCCCGAAAACGTGGCGATCCGGCACGTCGTGGAGCAGGATCACAGCAACATCGCCAACGTGCTGGACCATGAGTTAATCCGCCAATGCCGGCCGGCGCTGGACAATAAAAGCAAGGTCCGTCTTAACCTTCCCATCGGCAACACCGACCGCACCACCGGCGCCATGCTGAGCTATCACGTTTCCGTGAAATATGGTGAAGAGGGTCTGCCGGAGGATACGATCCAAATTCATTTCAAGGGGTCGGCGGGGCAAAGTTTTGGGGCATTTCTCGCGCCAGGCATCACTTTCCGCCTGGAAGGCGATGCCAATGACTATCTCGGCAAGGGATTGTCCGGCGGAGCGATCATCGTCCATCCCGCCGCGGAATCGACCATTATTCCCGAAGAAAATATCATTGTAGGCAACGTGGTGCTTTATGGGGCAATTTCAGGAAGAGCGTATCTGCGCGGCGTCGCCGGCGAGCGTTTTTGCATTCGCAACAGCGGTTGCCATGCCGTCGTCGAAGGCGTTGGCGAGCATGGTTGCGAATATATGACCGGAGGGATTGTGGTGGTCCTCGGAGATGTCGGACGCAATTTTGCCGCCGGAATGAGCGGCGGTATCGCTTATGTCCTCGACCGCGACCGCAACTTCAACACCCTGTGCAACCCCGGCATGGTCGATCTCGTGCCGGTGGAGGAAAGAGAGGATATCAACACGCTCCGGCGGTTGATCGAGGAACATCACCGGTTCACGCAAAGCACGGTCGCCGCTGGAATCCTTGATGAGTGGGAAACCTTCCTGCCCCGGTTCGTCAAAGTTTATCCGCGTGACTACCGGCGGGTTCTCGAAGAACGCCGGCGCCGGGAGAAAGAAACTCTTATGGCGGAGGTTCTCTGATGGGCGCGGTCAAAGGGTTCATGGAAATCGCGCGTGAACTGCCTCCGGGAAGACCCATTCCCGAGCGGTTGGAGGACTATAAGGAATGTTACCGTCCCATGTCCGACCACAAGTTCCAGGAACAGGGGGCGCGTTGCATGGACTGCGGAGTGCCTTTCTGCCAGAGCGGCACCGGGTGTCCCCTGGGCAACTTGATCCCGGACTGGAACGACATGGTTTACCGCGGCCAATGGGAGTCTGCCCTGGCCTTGATGTCGAAAACCAACAACTTTCCCGAGTTCACCGGGCGGATTTGCCCCGCGCCTTGTGAGGGAGCCTGTGTGCTGGGCATCAACGAGCCGCCGGTCACCATCCGCCGCATAGAGCAGGCCATTGCCGACAAGGGGTTTGAAATGGGTTGGATCAGGTCACATCCGCCACGGAAGCGCACGGGGAAAACAGTCGCCGTTGTCGGATCGGGTCCCGCCGGCCTGGCCGCCGCCGCCCAGCTCAACAGCGTCGGGCACCAGGTAACCGTTTACGAGAAGAGCGACCGTGTCGGCGGTTTGCTGATGTACGGCATCCCCAACTTCAAACTGGAAAAGGAAATCGTCAAGCGCCGCATCAAGCTGATGGCCGATGAGGGCATCGTTTTCAAAACCGGCGTCAATGTCGGAGTGGATATCTCCGCCGTGGAATTGAAGGAGCGGTATGACGCCGTGGTATTGTGCGGTGGCTCACAAAAACCGCGTGACTTGCCCGTCGAGGGGCGCAACCTGGAAGGCGTCCACTTCGCCATGGAATTTTTGCCCCAGCAAAACCGGCGCATGGAGGGCGACACCATCCCGCCGGAACAATCGATCACCGCTAAAGACAAAAACGTGTTGATCATCGGCGGCGGCGATACCGGGTCGGACTGTCTGGGCACGTCCTTGCGCCAGGGCGCGAAGATGGTGTATCAATTCGAGTTGCTACCCGCGCCACCCAAGGAGCGGGCGAAAACCAATCCCTGGCCCCAGTGGCCGGTTGTCATGCGCTCCACCTCCTCGCACGACGAGGCCCCCCGCGACGTGCGGGAATACTGTGTTATGACCAAACGGTTGTCCGGAGAAAACGGCAAACTCAAAAAAGTCCACGCCGTGAAGGTGGAATTCGGCGAACCGGACCCCATCACCGGCCGCCGGCCCATGAGCGAAATTCCTGGAAGCGAATTCGAACGCCACGTCGATTTGGTTTTGCTGGCTATGGGGTTCCTGCATCCCATTCATGAAGGCATGATCAAGGAACTGGGAGTTGAACTCGACCAACGCGGCAACGTCGCCTGCGATGCAAACAAAATGACCAGTGTGCCCGGCGTGTTCGTTGCCGGAGACATGACCCGCGGCCAGTCGCTGGTCGTCTGGGCCATTGCCGAGGGACGCGAAGCCGCCCGCGGCATCGACCAGTACCTTATGGGAGCCACGACCCTTCCCGCCAGCGAGTTTCTGTAACCACTCTTCTCGACAGACTACGCCGGGTTAACTCACCAATCCATTTTTGAGGGCGTAATGGATCAATTCGGCGTTGGTTTTCATGTTCATTTTTTCCAGGATGCGCGCCCGGTGGGTGCTGACGGTCGTTATGCCCACCGACAGGCCATCGGCGATGTCCTTCAATTTTTTTCCGGCGGCGATCATGCAGAACACCTGAAATTCACGCCCCGACAGGGTTTCGTGGAGCGGCTTGTCCGTGTCCTTGTCTAAATCCATGACCAGTTTTTCGGCAAGGTGGGGGCTGACGAATTTTCCTCCCTGGGCAACGGCGCGAATGGCTTCGACCAGTTGTTCCGGGGCGCTGGTTTTGGTCAAATAGCCGGCCGCTCCCGCTTTCAGAAGCCTTATGCCGTAATGGTCCTCGGGGAAGATGCTCAAGATAAGCACCGGCAATTTGGGATTGCTGTTTTTCAACTGCATCAGGGTTTCCAGGCCACTTTTGCCGGGCATTTCAATGTCCATCAAGATCACGTCGACGTCGATCTTGCAGATTTTTTCCAAAACTTCATTGCCGTTTTCCGCTTCTTCGACAACCACCAGATCGGATGTTTTTGAAAGAATCTGATTCAAACCGTGACGGACCACGGAATGGTCGTCCGCGATGAGCACCCTGATTTTCTTCATTGCCGTTTTTCCTGTGGAGGTGTCTTGGGAATTTTCACGGATACGGTCGTTCCCTCGCCTGGGGCACTACGAATATTCACCTCGCCGCCCCAGAGAATCGCGCGTTCCCGGATCCCCATCAAGCCGAACGATTTTGTCTTCCGGGCTTGATCGTTTTTAATTCCCTTGCCGTTGTCCTTGACCTCCAAGGTCATGTGCGCCTGATTGTTTTTAAAACTGACCCAAACATGGTCGGCCTCGGAATGCCGCGCCACATTGGTCAGGGTTTCCTGAAAAATGCGGAAAAACGTGGTGGAATGGTCCCGGCTCAAGTCAACCGAATCGTTATCCCAAGTCATGTCGCATTGAATGCCATTGCGTTTCTGGAATTCCTGGGCAAGCCATTCCATGGCGTCACGCAAACCGAGCACATCCAGGATTTGCGGGCGCAGTTCGATACAAATGCGTTGCACCGAGGTGACGGTACCGTCAATCAATTTCCCCATGGCCCGCGTTCTTTCTCGCAGGGCTTCGTTTTTCTCACCCAGCTCGCTTTCGACACATGCCAATTCCATCTTCAATGCCGTCAAGGCCTGGCCCAGTTCATCGTGCACTTCCCGGGCGATGCGGGTTTTTTCTTCCTCCCGGACGGCTTGTTGCCGGTTATTTAACTCCCGCAACCGCTCACGGTAATCCTTCAATTCCTCGACCCGCCGCTCCAGTTCGTCATGCGCGGATTGCAACTGGAGGCTTTTCTTGTTTATGGTCCACGTCAGTTTTTCATAACCGTTCAGAACGAAGAACAACAGCGCCTCAATAATGATAAATCCTATTATTGCATAGGCGATATTGATTTTAACTCCCTTTTCATAAGCCTGGATGGGGTCTCCTCTTTGCCAGACCAGAACTCTGCCCGCGTCCGGCAAGTTAGGATTCTGGAGACCGATAAAGTCCCGCATGGGAAAGCTGAGGATACTCGTGACGGAGCCTTCGATTTCGACCAACTTAATTCCGATAGAATCCGCCAGATTGTAAACTTCCTCATTTTTGAGCAAGGCGCGAACCCCCGGACGGCTGGACGCCTCGACAAAAAAATCACCCACCATCGGGTTGGCGGCAAGGCGCTTTTCCAGAATTTCCGGAAAAAGGTTGGATTTCAAGTACCGGCGGTTCAACAAAACGGCAAATCCCGCATTCATGCGCTGGTCGAGGTCGGCAAGCACTACCGAAATGGGCCTTACTGCTTCCACGGCTCCAACATACACATTCTCGTCGGTTTCGGAATCATCGGCAAAAATCGGCACAACGCCACGGACACCGGTGTCTTCTCTGCCCGCTTCAAATCCCCGGGTGGGAACGAGTTGGCTGTTGGTCCGCATGATGGTCAAGCGCACTTTGTCCATGCGGTCGCCGAACCTTTCCGGATCGTGGGCACGCAGAAAAACCAAGGTGCTCGGCGCCAGGTAAAACGTCAGTTGCCGAACGCCGCCTCGCTCTCTCATGACTTCCCAAGTGTCTTCGATATTTTCATACAGATCATTACGAGCGGCCCGGGATTTTTCCCCACCCACGCCCCCACCTTCTTCCTCGATGGCCCGCTTGGCCCGCAACAAAAGGCTCTGGATCAAACTGTTTCCAGAAACAAAAGCGGCCATTTTCTGCAAGTCGGTGGCATGGCTGTCGAGGGTGCGGGCGAAGGTGATTTCCATGGCCTTGCCGTCACGGACAATGGTTTTCTGCAAAGCTTCTTTCGAGGACTTGTAATTGATCCACACAAATATCAGGTCAAGGACAATAATGACCACGCTAAGCAGTAAAAATGTCTGAGTTCCTCTTTTCATCTCTCGTACACCCACCCTCCGGCCTCCGTTAAATGGAAACGGTTGCCTTCATTACCGGCCTGGACTCATAGTATAACCAATTTTGATTCTTCCGGGTTTGCAGGATTTTTTAACCGGCAACGGGCTGGTTCAACAAAAACTCCACGGCTTCGAAGGTTTCTTTCGATTCCCAGTTTTTAGCCCCATCCACCTGAGTGACCACATGGCCAGATTTGTCTATCACATAGGTTGCGGGAATGGTGAATGAAGGATACAGTTTTTCGACCCGGCCTTCGGGATCCAATACGACAGGGAAAGACAGGCGGCGCGTGTCAACAAACATTTTCACTTTTTCCACATCTGTTTTGTCGAGGTTCACGGCAATAACGACCAGCCCTCTCGAGCGATAGCGGCGGTAAAGCGTTTCAAACGACGGCATCTCGACACGGCAGGGAGCGCACCAGGTGGCCCAGAAATTGAGGAGAACCACTTTGCCGCGATAGGACGCCAGGCTTTCCGGTCCTCCCTGCAGGTTTTTCAGAGTAAACAGGGGAGCCCGATATCCCGCCCTCGGTTTTTCCTGATCGTAAGTTTTCCGAACTTTGACTTGGTCAACGTTGAGAGGGTCTTCATTGAAGTGGATTAAAAAGGAAAGGATGGCCAGGACAAACAACAACACAAAAAGGCGGATATATTTTTTACCCTTCTTTCTTGAGGCGATCGATTTCATCTTTCATCTTCTCTATCCGAACCCTCTGTCCCATCAACAGAAAATACAGCAAGGTGAACGCGCCAAGAGAAATCAACAGGGTAGCCAGCATGGAGGGATCCATGCCCTTCCCCAAACCCTCTTGGGAAATGACCTTTGGGGAGGGGTGAAACGTTCGCCACCACAAAACGGAAAAATGGATGATGGGAATATCCAGAAAACCGACAATACCAACTACGGCCGCATAACGCGCCCGCATAGAATCTTGTTCAGTCCGAACGCGCAACATCAGATAAGCCACATAGATCAGCCACAAAATCAGCGTTGAGGTCAACCGGGCATCCCACACCCACCAGGCGCCCCAGATGGGTTTCGCCCAAATCGGTCCCGTTATCAGTACCAGCGAACAAAATACAATCCCCACCTCGGCTGAGGCATGGGCATAAATGTCCCACTCCCTGTCTTTCTTCCAGAGGAAAAGGATGCTGGTGATAAACACCACAAAAAAAGCCAGGAAAGCAACCCACGCCGACGGCACGTGGTAATACATGATGCGTTGAATGACACCTTCGGTTTTTTCGGTAGGAACGTAAATGAAAATAGCGCTGATAGCCGCCGCCAGAGCCAAGCCATTGAACCAAAACAGGCCATAACCTTGTTCTTCCGGCGGCGTTTTGTTTTCAAGACTCATTTTTCGATATTTTTGTTGAGGGTGTCTTTCAGCAAGTCAAGGTCTCTCTTTAACGCCTGGTTTTGCCTCATCAGCCTGAATATGTATAGAAAGATCCCCGCCCAAACAAACGCATTGGCCGCAAATAAAAAACCCAACTGGTCATCCATTCGTCTCACTCCTCAAGAATATGGTCAATCGTCATGATCGATGCCGCCACATATATAATATCAAAGCTGACGATCAAACCGATCCAATTCGTCATATCCGCCAGGGATTTTCCCGCCAGCAGTTGGCCGGTCATTTTTACCGATCCAATAACCACGGGGACCAGTAGCGGGTACAGCAATATGGGGAGCATGATTTCCCGTGTTTCCAAATTCGAAGCTATGGAGGACAGCAAAACTCCCAGCGCGCAAAACCCCACCGTTCCCAGGAAAATCACAACCAACAGCGGCAAAAGGTTTCTCAGAATGTCTACATTAAAAAAGATCATGAACAGCGGCAAGATAAATGCTTCCATGACCAGCAAAAATAAAAGGTTGCTGATCATTTTGCCAAAATAAATCGCGGTCCGGTCCACGGGTGTCAGCATGATGCCCTGTAAACAACCGTTGTTCTTTTCTAGGGTGAATGACCGGTTCAAGCCAAGGGTTCCGGAAAAAACAAACGCCACCCATAGCACGCCGGGGCCAACGTCATTGGCGTTGACAATGCTCAAGTTGATGGAAAAAATAAAAATGAGGATCACCAATACGGAAAACACAAACATGGAGCTGAGCATTTCCCGGGTTTTTAACTCGGTAAGCAAATCTTTCCATACAATGGCAATGACCTGGTCTACATATTGACGCATAGGAATTCATCCACACAGTAAACGCACACGGGGATCATTTATCCCTAAAGGAGTTCAGGGATTTTTCATTAGCTACTGTTTCGAAATACAGGTCGTCAAATCCGTTCTTGTCAATATCCCCAACCGATTTCATCAAAGCGATCCGCCCTTTCACCAGAATAGCCGCCCGGTCGCACATTTCCAGTCCGCGCGAGATATCGTGCGTCGTCATCAAAATCGTGCGCTTCGATGTATGCAGGGAATAAAGTTGTTCCTTAAACAAGTTGGAGGCATGTTGATCCAGCCCGGTATATGGCTCATCAAGGAACAACACGGAAGGCTGATGGATAACCGCCCGGGCGATGGAAAGGCGTTGCAACATGCCCCTGGAAAATGTGCGCACACGGTCATGCATCCGGGCTTTCAAACCCACTTCCTCAATGACCTGCACTGCCCGGCCTTTTTGATTTTCCAAGTGATACATTTTAGCATAAAAAAGCATGTTCTCCAGCGCCGTCAAGTCCTCGTACAGAAAGGAGACATGCGAGATCACACCGATTTCATTCCGCAGTCGCGGGTCTCCCGCCAGGACATCATAACCTGCGACACGGGCAGTGCCGGAGGTCGGCTTGGTCAAGGTAGAAAGGATTTTGATCAGGGTTGTCTTTCCCGCTCCGTTAGGACCGAAAATCGTCAGAAATTCTCCCTTGGCCAAATCGAAGTCGATTCCGCGGAGGGCTTGAATGAAACCAAAGTTTTTCCGCAAATTTTTGACCTGGACAGCAGTATCCGGCGAAGCGGTTGTGGGATTTTCTTCCATGGGGTCCGGCGGGTTTTTTTATCTGGGACGGGGTTACGGCGGACAAGCCACCGCAACGGTAAAAAGATCGCAAGGGCAGTCAGGCAACTTCCAGCTTGCGGGTGGATGATTCAGGATTTTTCTTTTGTTTTTCCAGACAGTCGATTCTTTCGAGGACTTCAACGGCCTCCCCTTCCAGTTTTTTCATCATTTGATCGAAATCTTCACGGGATATTTTCCCAACCTTAAAATCGAACTCCAATTCCTTGATCGCCAACAGAACTTCTTCTTTTCGCACCAGCATATGTTTATATTCTTCAACGGCAGGGTTTCTGGGGGAAAATAATTTGTTGGAGGAAAATTTTCTGAACAAAGGCAAACCAACTGCAATCAATATTCCCACAACCAAAAGCAGTTCAATGAAATGGACTAAGCTCATCCTTAGAGTTCAATCTGCTCCAGTTCATCCTGCAATTGCCTGGAGAATCGACCGGTAGACGCCGGGGTGTTATCTCCTTTTTTGTGGACTGGAGAAAGCGGGGAACGGTTTTTTCTGAGCCAGGCTTGAACAATTTTTCGGATACCCAACCCCCCGCCAAGAATCGCGGCAAACGGGGTCAACCAAGCCGTCAGATTGAATCCCGATTTGGTCGGCGCCGATAAAGCCGTTTCACCATATTTGTCCACATAGACCTGGATGACTTGCTCCACCGTGAGTCCCGATTCAAGTTTTTTCCTAAAATCTTTTTTCGTTTCCTTTGCGGTGTCGCAGGTACAATTGATCAACACCTTACCGCATTCATCGTCACATTTGCACATGAGAGCGTTTTCCAGATCGGCAATCACCACTCCCGCCGAGGCGGTAGCAGACACCCCCAGAGCCAGCCATCCGACCATAAGCAACACCGGGACCAAAAATTGTGACCGTCTTTCTTTCATCGGCCAAGTTCTCCGTTTGTTTTATTCCTGCGCGGGGGCAAACACCGCGGTTTGTTTTTTTAATCGTTCCAACCGGCGCCTGCTCTCCCGCCGATCCGGCCACATGGCTATAACTGTGCCGCAAGCGATGATCAATCCTCCACGCCACAACCAACTCACCATGGGATTGACGTAAACTTTGATGGTGGCGGATTCATCCTCCCGGAAATCCGCAAGAATGACATATAAATCCTCCACCCAGGTAGAGTAAAGATCCACTTCCGAGACCGGTTGGTTCTGCCCCTTATAAAACTCCTTTTCGGGCCGGGCAGTCCACAAGTGCCGCCCGTTTTTAATGACCTCCAACTCTGCAATGATCCGGGTTTTAACATTCGTCGCCTGAACCGCCGTCAATTTCTCATAGCGCAGGGTATAATCCCTGACCTTCAGGGTCTCTCCGATCCGCAAATGCTTCTCCACGTTGGTGCTGTAAGCGGATGAGCCGGCAATGCCCGCAAAAATCATGACCACTCCCACATGAACGATATAGCCTCCATAACGGCGCTTGTTCTTCCAGACCAGCGAGCCCAATGCCTCGGCGACGGTTTCTTTCTGCAGTTCCCTGCGAGCCACAGTCCCTTTATAAAATTCGCCGGCAATCGTCGACAGGACAAAAACACAAAGAACAAACGTGATGTAGGCAAACACCTCCGCTTTTGAATTAAACGACGTAAACCCGACCAACAGCACCGCCCCGATCAATGCAGTGATCAGCGGCTTTGTAAAATTTTTCTTCAAGTTGGACCATGTGGCTTTTCGCCAGGCGATCACCGGGCCGATTCCCATCAAGGCCAGCAAGGTCATCCCGATCGGGACATTTACCTGATTATAAAACGGCGGCCCCACCGTAACCTTCACTCCCCGGAAAGCTTCGGAAATGATTGGGAAAATGGTTCCCCAAAAGGTGGCAAAAGCGATCCCCAGTAAAACCAGATTGTTGAACAAAAAACTGCTCTCCCGGGACAAGAAGGAATCCAGCTCGTTCTTGCTTTTCAACAGGGGCAACCGACTAATGATCAAAGACGAAGACACGGCAACAATGACAAACAAGAATCCCAGAAAATAGTAGCCCAGGGTGGCCTCATCAAACGAATGCACCGATTGGATCAAACCGCTCCGCGTGATAAAGGTTCCGAAGATGGTCATGACAAAGGTGAGAAGTATCAGGGACATATTCCATACTTTCATCATGTCCTTTTTTTCCTGAATCATCACCGAATGCAGGTAGGCCGTTGCCACGAGCAGGGGCATAAACGCCGCGTTTTCCACCGGATCCCATGCCCAGTATCCGCCCCATCCAAGCTCGATGTAGGCCCATTGCGCGCCAAACAGGTTTCCCATGCAGAGAAAAAACCAGGAGACAAGAGTCCATTTGCGCGTTAGACGAATCCATCCGTCGTCCAGATTTTTTGTCAGTAGCGCCCCAACCGCAAAGGCAAACGGTATGGTAAAACCGACATATCCCAGGTACAGCGTGGGTGGATGAATCACCATCCAATAATTCTGCAACAAAGGATTCAGCCCCCTTCCATCTTCTGGGGGCAGGGGCAACACTTCAAAGGGGTTGGTGGAAAAATTCAGCAGGAAAAGAAAAAAGGTGGTGATGGCCAGCAAAACCGTCAACGCATAAGGAAACACTTCCAGATTCTTTTTCCGATTCTGGAAATAAACGACCGCGGTATAACTGGTTAAGATGAGCGTCCAAAACAACAAGGACCCTTTTTGCCCACCCCAGAACGACGAAATCTTGTAAAAAATATCCAGTTCTTTATTGGAATAGGCCCAGACGTATTCCAGGCTGAAGTCGTTGACAAGAAATGCCCGCAACAAGGCCGCGGATGAAATAACGACACACCCCCAGACAATGAGGGGCGTTTTGTCCGCACTCAGGTACAAATCGATCCGGTTACCCTTAACCGCCATCACATAGCAAACCAGACCGTAAATCGCCGTTGCCAATGCAAGGAATAACGTAAATTCCCCGATCTGATTCATGTACAACCTCGCAAAAATCCTAAAGAAAAAAAAACTCCTTCTCGGAGTTTTCCAAAAAAATCAAGAGTGATCCGGGCGACCCGCGGGTCCGGCAGGAAAGCTTAAATAGTTGTCTTGGTCGCGGAAACCGGTTTTTTCTGGTATGAGTCTTTCAAGTCGTATGTCGAAAGCCCGTCCGGATGGGATTTGCCGGCCTCCCGTTCCGCCTCATATTTTGACGGGCAACTGGTCAGAAGAGTATTGGCATGGAAGACGCCCCCTTTAATAACCCCCTCAACCACAACTTCCCCATCATCGATGAACATATCCGGAGTGACGCCTTTGTATTGGACTTTTAAATTGCTCTTCTTATGGTTACCCGTCTTACCATCCGGCGCATCCTTATCCGCAATCACAAAAGCCACGTCCAGAAAATCTTTTGGGTTGCGCACAATGGAACCCTTGACAACGTTGCCCTTGACCTTTAGCACCTCGCCTTGAAAAGAATCCATGCCGCGGCTTGCGAGCTCGCCCACAGTTACAAAATACATCGAAGTTTTGCTGATGCTGGTGGAAATCAGATAGCCTATCGAACCCACAATCAACGCGGCCCCAACCATAAATTTTATTTTTTTGGGAGACATCTCACTTTAACCTTTTGTAATCTTTTCCTGCATAAAAAGATTCTAAGGACATCCCTATCTTCCTGCCTATCTTATAAATAGTAACATCGGCGGATTATTACTGTCAAAGCAATTTCATGGGAGATTTGCCGGCACAAAATTATCCGCCTACGATTCAAATTCGCCAGCTGAGCCTGCTTGTGGTCACCCCGAATCGTTTTGATACGTAATCACAATTTTCCAACCCATTCTTTGTCCACGGTGGCCAACAATCCAAGGTCATCTTTTGTCCTCCGATCCACCATTTTTTCGGGGAAAAGAACCTTCATAAATCTTTATAGACTAAGCGCCTTTTTTGTTGACAGAGTGACAGAATGTGATAGATTATGTCAATTTATGTAGTAAAGTGTCAGAATCAATTAATTAGCGGTTCATCGCATACCTTTATTACGAAAAGAATATGAACGGTTTTCTCGGAACATATTACGTCAATCTCGATGACAAGGGAAGGGTAAACATCCCTTCCAAGTTCAAGGCTGTCCTGGAAAAAGAAAACAATCCCAACCTGGTTGTGTGCACGATGGATCAATATCTGGTGGTATTTCCACAGAACGAATGGGCTCTCAATGAGGAAAAGTTAAACCACTTGTCGGCTTTCGACACAGAGGATAGAAATCGATTGAGAGATTTTTATTCCCGCGCCGACGAATGCGAAATCAAATCCGGGAAGGTGTTGATTCCGGCCTTCCTGCGCAAGACCGCCGAATTGAACAGAGAGGTGGTTCTGGTCGGCATGTCCCGAACGTTCGAAATCTGGAGCATGAGCCTGTGGGAAAAAACTTATCCAACTGCGAGTTGAACCGTGAAACCCCGTCGAGGCATTTTCACAAGGAGACAACATAATGGCCGTACCGAGCTATCACAAACCGGTATTGGCCGACAAGGTAATTCATTATTTGAATGCCGAAAGCAAACACTGGATTGTGGATGGCACATTAGGCGACGGAGGGCACAGCGAACTAATTCTTAAAAACAGCGGCCCCCAATGCCGCATCCTGGGAATTGATCGAGACGCCCAGGCGTTGACAAGAGCCCGCAAAAGGCTGGCTCCTTTTGGAGACAGGATTAACTTTGTTCACAACAACTTCAGCAAGATTAAAACAATCCTGATGCAGAGAAAAATCGATAAAATCGACGGATTTCTGATTGACGTGGGCATTTCTTCTCTCCAAGTGGAAAGCCCGGAGAGAGGGTTCAGCTTTTTGCGCGACGGGCCCCTGGACATGCGCATGAATCGTGACGACAAAACCACGGCCAGCAAATTGCTGACCACTCTGTCGGACACAGAATTGCTAAAGGTTTTAAAGGAGTATGGTGAAGAACGGCATGCGAAACGGATCGTGCGGGCGATCCGCAAAGCGCAGGGCGAAGGTCCCATTCGGACGACATCCCACTTATCGAAGATCATCTCCACAACAATACCTAACCCGCAACCCAGCAGTATCCACCCCGCCACCCGGACCTTTCAAGCCCTGCGCATTGCCGTTAATCACGAGTTGGAAGAACTCAAACAAGCCTTGCGGGACGCCATCGAGGTTTTGGATGATGCCGGGCGCCTCCTGGCAATTTCATTTCACTCGCTGGAAGACCGCATCGTCAAGCACTTCTTCAAGGACCGGGAAAAAGGCTGTATTTGTCCGCCGAAAATTCCCGTGTGCGTTTGCGGTCAAAAAAGCACTCTCAAAATCTTAACCCGCAGACCTGTCCGCCCTTCCGGAAAAGAGCTGGCGGACAATCCACGAGCATCAAGCGCAAAATTGAGAGCCGCGGAGAGAATTTATGTTTGAGGGCGTGTTTCGCCAAATGAACGGTTGGTTTCAGGTTTCCCCCAAGGAAGTTTCTCTGATCCTGGTCATTTCCCTGTTGTTCATGGCGGGCTCGATGGCCTTCGTATGGTCCAACGTCAAAATGGTCAAATACGCATACGAATTTCAGGCGTTAAAAAAGAAGCGCCACCAGCTGGCACGGGAAAACCGGCTTCTCAAACTGGAAAAGGAAAGTCTGACGTCTCTTTACCGCATTCAGACCTTGACTCAAAAAGAGCTCGGCCTGCTCCCCATGGAAAACAACCAGGTGATAACGGTATTTCTCAAATAAATTTTATGCCGCACGCCAAAACATACCTGCTTCCCAAGAGCCGCCGCAACTTTCGTAGCAGGCTGATGCTCGTTTACAGCCTGTTAAGCCTGTTTGCCGTCGCTCTTTTCGGGAAACTGCTTTATCTGCAAATCTTCCAGCATGAGGAATTGCTGGCCCAATCGGAGAAACAATACGCTCGTACCGTAAAAATTTTTTACGGACGCGGCAAAATCTTCGACCGCAACCTCAATGAACTGGCGGCTAACCTAGAAGTAGAATCCGTCTACGCCAACCCACAAGAAATCCCGGACAAAGCCTATGTCGCAAGCAAACTGGCCACTACCTTGAAGATGAGCAGGGATAATGTTTTGCGCAAACTTTTTTCAAAAAAGAATTTTGTCTGGATCAAGCGCAAATGCGATTTACAAGAAACGGAGAAACTGGGGAAACTTCATCTTGCCGGGGTGGGTTTCATCACCGAGCACAAACGGTTCTATCCCAAGCGCGAGTTGGCCGCGAGCGTCATCGGCTTCGTCGGAGTAGACAATCAGGGTCTTGCCGGCGCGGAACATTTTTACGACTCCATTCTGAAGGGCGGGGTCTCCCGGGAGGTCATTAAAAAAGACGCCCGGGGAAAGAGCATCCGCATCGTTGGCAAACAACACGAACCGTCCAGCCAAAGGGCGGATGTTGTTTTAACCATCGACGAAACCATTCAATTCATCACCGAGTACCAATTGGTCAAACAGGTGCGCCGTTACCGGGCAAAAGCCGGCATCGCGGTGGTAATGAATCCGAACACGGGTGAAATCTACGCCATGGCCGGCGTACCGCGATACAATCCGAATGATTTTTCCGCCTACCCTGCCCCTTCCTGGAAAAACCCCATAATCGCCAATTCCTACGAACCGGGGTCCATTTTCAAACCTTTTGTAGCCGCGGCGGCCATCGAAACGGGAGTGGCTCGCCCCAACGACATTTTCTTCTGCGAGAACGGAGTTTACACCGTTGGCAACAAGCGCATTAGAGAAGCTGACAACCATAAATTCGGTTGGCTGTCCATGCGCAATATCATCATCAAGTCCAGCAATATCGGCACCATCAAGGTGGCGGAAAAACTGGGCAAATACCGTCTCTACGAATTCATCAGAAAATTCGGCTTCGGTGATAAAGCCGGGATCAAACTGCCGGGCGAAACAGCGGGCCAACTGCGCCACGTCTCCAAATGGTCCAAGCTGTCACTCGCCTCCATTTCTTTCGGCCAGGAGATCGGCGTAACTCCCATTCAAATGGTTACGGCCCTATCCGCCATCGCCAACGGTGGAAACCTGATGCGCCCTTACCTGACAAAATCCATCCGCCAGAACGGGGTCGTCACGCAATCGTTCAAACCCCTGGTAATCAAACGGGTGATCTCCGGAAACACCAGCCGCCAGATAGTGGAAATTCTCAAAGGCGCGGTCAAGTTCGGCACTGGCGCCCGGGCGGCCCTGCCCGGTTATGAAGTCGCCGGCAAAACCGGCACAGCACAAACATTCGATCCCCGGACCAAAGCTTATTCCAAATCCGAGTTCATTTCCTCCTTTGCCGGGTTTGTACCCGCGGACGCACCGGAGTTGGCCATCCTGGTTATGATTGATGGACCGAAAAACGTCTATTGGGGCAGTATTGTCGCCGCCCCGGTTTTTCGTGAAATCGCCAAGCAGGCTTTGAGGTATTTGAATGTTCCCTCAAATGAAGAGCGGGTTTTTATTTTAAACAAGGCTTAAGAAATACCGTGATCCAATTCGATTTATCTTCCGGCAAGCGCCTTACTAACGTGAACGCCAACCGACCCAAACAATTGTCGCAAATCCTGGCAGGATATCCGCTTCTCGACCTTCGCGGTTCTCTTGACAAAAACATCTCCTCCATCGTTTACGACTCCAGGCAGGCGGCAAAGGGAAGTTTGTTTCTGGCCATGCCCGGCCTGCGCCTTGACGGAACCCGGTTTATCGCCGAAGCCGTCAACCGGGGCGCTACCGCCTTTATCACGGAAACCTCTCTCGGCCGGGTGGCTGAGTCGAGCTTGCCGGGCATTACCGCTATTCGCGTTGAAAACTGCCGCCGGGTTCTTGCCGGCATCAGCGCACAATATTTCGGGCATCCCTCACAACAATTAAACTTGATCGGCATAACCGGAACCAACGGTAAAACCACGGTAGCCTATCTGCTGGAATCCATTTTCCACGCCTTCGACAGTCCGACCGGAGTGATCGGCACCATCAATTACCGCTACGGCGGGCAGATATTTCGGGCGGGCATGACGACGCCGGAGTCTTTGGATCTCAACCGCATGATGGCGGAAATGGTGTCCCTGGGAATCCCAAACTGTGTCATGGAAGTTTCATCTCATTCCCTGATCCTGCACCGGGTTCGCGAGTTGGATTTCACGACGGCGGTTTTCACCAACCTGAGCCGCGACCACCTGGATTTCCACGACGCGCTAGAGGATTATATGCTGGCCAAAAAAAGCCTGTTCACCGACCACGGCATCGCTCAACGGGTAGTGAATATTGATGACCTGCTGGGACGCGAAATTTGGCAGGAGGCTCCCCAGGGCACCCTGACCACAGCCATCCATGACCGGGCAAGCGTCATGGCGGAAAATATCCTCCTCAACGAAGAGGGAAGCCGGTTCGATCTTAAAACCCCTTGGGGAAACCTGCCCATTCACTCCCGCCTGCTCGGCAAACACAATATCTACAATATGCTTTCGGCGGCGGCGGCGGCGCTCCAGCAAAACGTGCCGCTGGAAACCGTCGCTCGCGGCATGGAAAGTCTGAACTGCATTCCGGGGCGGTTGCAATGTGTCGATCTGGGGCAAGATTTCACCGTAGCCATTGATTACGCCCATACAGATGATGCCTTGGCCAATGTCTTGAAAACCGCCAGGACTTTCATCCGCAACAAAATCATTCTGGTTTTTGGATGCGGCGGCGACCGCGACCGGGGGAAACGCAAGGAAATGGGGCGGGTGGCTCTGCAAGAAAGCGATTTTGCCGTCATCACCTCCGACAACCCCCGATCGGAAAACCCCGACCGCATCATCGAGGATATTTGCCGCGGCATCCCGCCTCATGCCAGGGAAGGCAAAGACTTTACGCTGATTGCCGACAGAAAAAAGGCCATCGAACACGCCATCGACAAGGCCCAAACCGGCGACCTGGTGCTGATCGCCGGGAAAGGTCACGAAGACTACCAGATACTGAAAACCCAAACCATTCATTTTGACGACCGCGAGGTCGCTTTGGCCGCCTTGCGAAAGAGGGCTCAACATTGATCGCATCGAACGCAAATGAAATTCGACGGGCTGTCGGCGGCGAGCTTCTGTTTGGCTCCGGGGATAAATATTTCCGCGGCGTTTCCATAGACTCGCGGACAATCCGTCCCCGCGAACTGTATTTTTGTATTCGCGGCGAACATTACGACGGTCACGACTTCATATCCGAGGCGGTCGAGAAAAAAGCGTCCGGGGTAATCCTTTCCAACGAGGGGAAAATTCCAAAAGCCTTCCACGACGCCGGTGGCGCGAGCGATTTCCCCTTCATCATCCGGGTCCGGGACACGCTGACGGCTTTGCAAGACTGCGCCCGGTTTCATAGAAAACAGTTTCAGGTGCGGGTTGTAGCCATCACCGGAACCAACGGGAAATCCACCACCAAGGAAATGGCGGCCGCAATCGCGGAACGCAAATTCAAAACCCTGAAAACCGAAGGGAATTTCAACAACCACATCGGCCTTCCCCTCACTCTGTTCAATCTTGACGCGGGGCACGAGGTTGCCGTTCTGGAAATGGGTATGAGCGCCGCCGGAGAAATTCGCCGCCTCGCCGAAATCGCCGAACCGGAAGTGGGAATTATCTCCAACATTTCCGAAGGCCACCTGGTAAAACTCCGAACCCTCAAAAACGTTCAAGCGGCAAAAGGCGAACTCTTTCAAGCGCTGAACCAAAAAGGCACCGCCATCGTCAACGCCGACGACCCTCTGGTGCTCGACCTGGCGCGTTCCCTGCGCTCCAGGGTGGTTACGTTCGCCATTGACAATCCCGCGGACATCCGGGCCGATGATATCCGCCCAAGGGGCAACGACGGGTATGATTTCAACCTTCGCCTGTTCGAGCGGGAGATGCCGGTTTTTCTGCCCTTTCTGGGCAGATGCAACATTTATAACGCACTGGCCGCCATCGCCGCGGGCCATTCGCTGGGCGTGGACACGGAGGCCATCAGCCGCGGGCTCGAAAATTGCCGGCTCATGGACCAACGGTTTCAGGTTCTACGCTACCGGTCAATGACGATCATCAACGACACCTACAACGCCAACCCCCGGTCAATGCGAGAGGCCTTGGCGATTCTGTCCCAATATCAAATATCCGGACGCCGGTTTTTCGTAATCGGCGACATGCTGGAGCTTGGAGACGCCGAGCAAGAAGCTCATACCCGTTTGGGTGAGGAGACCGCCGGGTCCCCGGTGGATTTTTTTGTCACCGTCGGCAAACGCGCCGCCCTCGCCGGCCAGTCGGCCTTGAAAGCCGGGATGACAGCCAATCGTGCCGTGATCCTGAACAACCATCAAGAGGCTGTCGATTATTTGTCAAAAAACGCACGGCCCGGCGATTGCCTGTTGTTCAAGGGATCACGCGGTTCGAAAATGGAAAAAGTCGTTCAAGGGTTTACGGCCTCGGAAAACCTTTAAAGAAAGAAAAAATGTTTTATCACATTTTTTATCCGCTCAGTTCGGATTATTCCATTTTCAACGTCTTTCGCTATATCACCTTTCGCTCGGCATACGCGGGCATTACGGCGCTGGTCTTTTGTCTGCTCCTCGGCCCCGGAATGATCCGCATGTTGCAGAAATACCAGATCAAGGAAAAGATCCGCGATGAGGGCCCGCAACAGCATTTCGCCAAATCCGGAACCCCCACCATGGGGGGGTTGCTGGTGCTCTGCGCGTTTTTGTCATCCACCCTTTTATGGGCCGACCTGACCAACCCTTACATCTGGCTGGTTGTCTTTGCCGCCATAGGTTTTGGGCTGATCGGTTATTGCGACGATGTCATGAAAATTAAAAGCGGTTCCGGCCTGACCGCCAAAAAGAAATTCATGTATCAAATTTTTCTAAGCCTTTTTATCGGAATGTATTTGATCTTTGTGGACCCCAATCGATCCGATTACGCCACCAAACTGTCGGTGCCCTTTTTGAAAGATTTTCAACCCGACCTGGGTTCAGGTTACCTCCTGCTCATCGTCGTCACCATTGTAGGGACATCCAACGCGGTGAATTTGACCGACGGTCTGGACGGACTGGCCATCGGCCCCATCATCATTGCCATGTTCACTTTTACCGGAATCGTTTACCTTTGCGGCCATTTTAATTTCGCCCGGTATCTGCAAATCCCTTATATCAAGGGCGCAGGAGAGGTTGCCGTGCTCAGTTCGGCCATCGTGGGGGCCAGCCTGGGGTTTCTCTGGTTCAACGCTTACCCCGCCCAGATGTTTATGGGGGACGTAGGGTCTTTATCTCTCGGCGGAGTGTTGGGAACCGTCGCGGTTATCGCAAAACACGAACTTTTGTTGCTACTTGTCGGCGGAGTCTTTGTCATCGAAGCATTATCCGTCATCTTTCAAGTTGCTTATTTCAAATATTCCGGCGGCAAGCGCATTTTCAAAATGGCCCCGCTCCACCATCACTTTGAACAGTTGGGATGGAAAGAACCCAAGGTTATTGTCAGGTTTTGGATCATCGCGGTGATTTTCGCGATTCTCAGCCTGAGCACCTTGAAACTCAGATAAGCCATGGAAGCCAAACATAAAAAAATAACCGTAATCGGCATGGGGCGGACAGGCATTGCCGCGGCCAACTTCCTCGCCCGCCGGGGAGCGCGGGTAACGCTCATCGACCAAAAAAAAGCGCCTCTGGAAACACAAGTTCACTTAGATGCGAAAGTAACCGCTCTGTTTGAACAATCCATTCCACCCGCCGATTCCGAACTGATCGTGTTGAGTCCGGGCGTGGACATTAACTCTTCTTTCCTCGATAAGGCTCGCCAGCGGGAAACTGAAATCATCAGCGAAATTGAGCTGGCGTACCGATTCAATCAAACCCCGATCATCGCCATCACCGGGACCAATGGGAAAACAACGACAACCACGCTCCTGGGAAGAATCCTGCAAGAAGCGGGCAAAAAATCCGTCACCGGCGGCAACATCGGTACCCCCTTTATTTCCCTGGTCGACGGGGAATCCAGAGACTTCGTGGTATTGGAAATCAGCAGTTTTCAGTTAGAGGGCATAAGCCAATTCCGGCCCAAAATCGCCGTTATTCTAAACCTCAGCCCGGACCATTTGGACCGCCACCAAACCATGGCGCAGTATGCGGCGTTGAAAAGAAAAATCACCACAAACCAGAATCAGGACGATTTGCTGATTTTAAACGCGGATGACCCCCAGACCCGCGACCTTGGCCGCGGCGCGCGCGCGCGGCAAATTTTCTTCAGCACGCAAAAAGAAGTCCGGGAGGGCGCTTTCCTGCGCGATGGAATCATTACGGTGCGGCTTAACGACAGCGAAAGAGAAATTTGCGCGGTTGAGCGGTTGAAACCCGTCATGCAGTGGCAGATGGAAAACATCCTCGCCGCCACCACGGCCGCGTCTCTTGCCGGCGCCGACGCTCCGGCAATCGCAAAATCCATTCGAACCTTCCCGGGCCTGGAGCATCGCATGGAATGGATCAGGAACCTTCAGGGGATCGATTTCGTCAATGACTCCAAGGGGACCAATATCGGATCAACGCAAAAATCATTAAACAGTTTTCAACGTCCGATTATTTTAATTCTTGGCGGCCGTGACAAGGGCGCCGATTTTTCGCCTCTTTCCCCCTTGATCAAAGCCAAGGTGAAACACTTGATCCTGATCGGAGAAGCCAAAGCCAAAATCAAGCAAATCCTGAACGGCTCAACCCCATGGGAAGAAGCCGACACGCTGGAAACGGCCGTTAAACGGGCCTGGGCCCAAGCCGCATCGGGCGACGTCGTTTTATTGTCTCCCGCCTGCGCCAGCTTCGACATGTTCCGCGACTACGAAGACCGGGGCCGCCAATTCAGAACCCTGGTGAACCTGCTTTCATGAAAACCGATGCCAACTTTGACGAGAGTTACCCTTGAATCCTCCTGCTACCAAGAAAACACAAAACGATTCGGTTTTGTATTTTTCCATAGCCGGACTTCTTTTGGTCGGTTTGGTCATGGTTTACAGCGCCAGCGCCGTCTTGGCGATGGAGAAATACAACGACCCCTATTACTTCATCAAGCGTCAAGCGGTCTGGCTGGTCTTGGGAGTTGGGGTGATGTGGTACGCCAGCAATACCGATTACCGCAAGCTCCAACAACTCACCTACCCTGCCCTTGGAATTACTCTCGTGATGCTTTTGGTGGTAATGATCCCCGGCGTGGGCAGGGAAGTTGGTGGAGCAAGACGATGGCTTTCCCTCGGCGGATGGTCGTTCCAGCCCTCGGAGCTGGCCAAGTTTACACTGGTGCTTTTTGTCGCCAAATCCCTGGTAAAACGCCAGGACAAGCTAACCAGTTTCATGTACGGCTACCTTCCCAAATTGATTGTGCTGGGGTTCTTTTTTCTGCCGATTTTGTTTCAGCCGGACTTCGGCACCGCCATGATTATTGCGGTTGTGGCATTTCTGATGTTCTTTATCGGAGGCGTCCGTTTCAAGTTCCTGTTTTATTCTTGCCTGATCCTGGTTCCTTTTCTGGTATCCGCGATTATGGGCGCCGAATACCGCCGACGCCGGATCATGACCTTTTTGGACCCCTGGCAGGACCCCGCGGACAGCGGGTTTCAAGCCATCCAGTCGTTCTACGCTTTCGGCCGCGGCGGCCCCTGGGGTCTTGGACTGGGAGGCGGCCAGCAAAAACTTTTTTACCTGCCCGAAGCCCATACGGATTTCATCTTCGCCGTAATCGGAGAGGAGCTGGGGCTCATGGGAACCGCGGGCATTGTCATCCTCTTTGCGCTATTGATGTGGCGCGGGTTTTCAACCGCCCTGCGGGCACACGATACCTTCGGGGCCAACCTCGCCGTCGGTTTGACATTGCTGATCGTTTTCCAAGCATTCACCAACATGGCCGTGACGGTGGGCCTGTTACCCACCAAAGGGCTCACGTTGCCGTTCATCAGCCTGGGAGGCTCCTCGTTGCTGGTCTCCATGTTATGCATGGGAGTCTTGTTGAACATCTCCAAATACACGGGCCGGCGGCGATGAAACGGAAATGGCGTACAGAATCGTCATAGCTGGAGGAGGCACAGGGGGTCACCTTTATCCCGGGATCGCCCTGGCAAAAGCGCTTATGAAACACAGCAAGGACATCGAAATCACTTTTGTCGGCACCGAGCAGGGAATCGAGTCTGAAGTCCTTCCCCGGGAAGGATTCAATCTCAAGACCATTCATTCCGGCGGCCTGATCGGCAAGCGCGGCTTAGCACGCTGGATATCCTGGTTCAAGTTGCCCGTCGGGATATCTCAGTCGCTGTGCTTCCTGATCCGTCACAAACCCGACCTGGTGGTAGGCGTCGGCGGCTACGCTTCCGGACCGCTTGTGCTTTCAGCGTGGACGCTCCGCATCCCCATCCTGATTCACGAGCAAAACGCCGTCCCAGGAATCACCAACCGATGGCTGGGGAAGGTTGCCGACAAAATCGCCATCTCCTTCAAGCAATCCAGGCTTTTTTTTCCGCGCCACAAAGTCGAGGAAACCGGAAATATGATTCGGGAAGAATTTTGCGCGCCCGGTTCGGCGACGGATGCCGGCAAGCAGGAAAAATTCAACGTCTTGATCTTCGGCGGCAGTCAAGGCGCGCATTCCATCAACATGGCGGTGAAAGATGCTCTGGATATTCTTGCGCCACTGAAAGACTCGTTGTTCTTTATCCACCAGACCGGCCAACAGGACGCCGACAAAATGGAACAATACTACACCGCCAAAGGATTTTCCGCCGACGTTCGACCGTTTTTCCATGACATGGCGGATCAATACCGAAAGGCTTCCCTGATCATCTGCCGGGCCGGCGCCACCACGCTGGCGGAAGTCACTGCTTCCGGAAAGGTCTCGATCCTGATTCCTTTTCCTTATGCCGCCCACCAGCACCAGGAAAAGAACGCGCGCATTCTGGAAGCGGAAAACGCCGCGGAATTGATTCTCGATCACCAGCTTACCGGGGAAAACCTGGCACAGGCCATCCGGCAAGGCATGGAGAATCCGGAGCGACTCAAGAAAATGGAGCAAAACAGTTTCCGTCTCGGCAACCGGAACGCCACTGAAAAAGTAAAACAGCTCTGCTTGCAGTTGCTAGAGGAAACAAGACATTAATCGTCAAAAACCGCATTTCTTAAAAGACTTATGTTGACCCATGTTTTTAGGAAAAACCAGGCGAATTCATTTCATCGGTATCGGAGGCTCCGGGATGAGCGGCATCGCTGAAGTGCTGATCAATCTAGGTTACGAGGTCAGTGGATCCGACCAAACGCGGTCCGCCGTGACGGACCACCTGGAAAAGGCCGGCGCCAGAATCAGCTATCGGCATATGGCCCGGAATATCGAAAATGCCCAGGTTGTGGTCACTTCCACGGCCATCAAGCCGAACAACACGGAACTGCTCGCCGCCAGGGGAAAATTGATCCCTATTATCCCACGCGCCGAAATGTTGGCGGAATTGATGCGTATGAAATACGGTATCGCCATTGCCGGCACACATGGAAAAACCACAACCACCTCACTGGTCGCCACGGTGCTGGGCGGCGGCAAACTGGACCCCACGGTGGTTATCGGCGGGCGGCTGAAAAGCATCGGCAGTCACGCCAAACTGGGGCAAAGCGACCTCCTGGTCGCCGAGGCGGATGAAAGCGACGGTTCTTTTCTGCACCTGGCTCCGACCATCGCCGTCGTCACCACTCTTGACGAAGAACATCTTGATTTTTACGGGACATTCGACGCCATGAAAGCGGCGTTCCTGACTTTTTTGAACCGGCTACCCTTTTACGGCGCCGCCATTTTGTGCCTGGACGAACCGCATATCCAGGCGCTGATCCCCAAATTGGGGAAAAGGTATATCACGTACGGCTTGACCCGCCAGGCGGATTACTGCGCCAGAAACATCGAAAACGACGGCCTGAAAACACGTTTTGACGTTTATTTCCGCGGCAAAAAACTTGGCGGCATTACTTCCTGCATCCCCGGAAAGCACAACGCCCGCAACACCCTGGCGGCTATCGCCGTCGGCATGGAACTGGAACTGGATTTCGCCGTCATCAAGGAAGCGCTGAAAAACTTTCCCGGCGTGCAACGCCGATTCGAGGTCATGACACAATCGGATTCCTTTGTGCTGGTTGACGATTACGGCCATCATCCGACGGAAATCCAGGCCGCCTTAAAAGCCGCCAAGGAAGTCTGGCCCGCCCGCAGATTGGTTGTCATCTTTCAACCGCACCGTTACACCCGGACACAATTGCTGATGGAACGGTTCTGGTCCGCTTTCAACGACGCCGATTCGCTGATCGTAACGAAGATTTATCCCGCGGGCGAGGATCCCATCGAGGGAGTCCACGCCCGCCAAATTGTCGAAGGCGCTAGAAACTGCGGGCACAAGAACGTCGAGTATCTGGAAACCAAAACAGAGATTGTCTCCCACCTGCTTCGAACGGTCCGACCGGGAGATGTCGTCATGACGCTTGGAGCAGGAGATATCGGGGAATTGGGCCGCGACTTGCCGGCAAACTTCCCCGCCTCGTTAAACCCTTCGGGTGAGGATAAATAACCTATGATAACTGCATCCTGGAAACAACGACTGATTCGCTTTGCCCACACAAACAATAATCACGGCATCCCAACCCGGACCCGTTGGGATTTTCCAAAAACCGTCCTGGGACGAAAGATCGTGCTGAGAAAAACCATGAGTAAAAACCAAGACTGGCTACACAGGATCAAGGGACAGGTGAAATACGACGAACCTCTGTCCCTGCACACCTCCTTCAGGATCGGAGGACCCGCCGACATCTTCATTTCACCCGCCGGCATCGAGGATTTGCAAATTATTTTCAAGCATATCGAGAGCACGCCGGTGTTCGTCCTCGGCGAGGGGACCAATCTTCTGGTTAATGACAATGGGTTCCGCGGTATCGTGATCTCCCTCAAGGACAGTTTCAAGGCGGTCAAGGGGATTACGTTTTCCGCCAACTCGGCAGGCGGGGAAACCGCCCTGTTAAGAGCCGGGTCGGGAGTCAAGTTGTCCTACCTGGCGAAATATGCCGCCCGCCATTCCTTGACGGGACTGGAAGGCCTGGCGGGAATTCCCGGTTCCCTGGGCGGCGCCCTGGTCATGAATGCCGGCGCCGAAGGTACGGAAATCGGCCAGGCCGTCAAAAGCCTTACGCGAATCACCCGGGACGGAGAAACGCAAGTCCTGGGAAAAGCAGACCTTTCCTTCCAGTACCGGAAAACCGTTTTCCCTTCCGGCGGCGGCGTAATCGTTGAGGCCGAACTGGAACTGCGCAAAGGCGACCGAATGACCATCCAGAACACCATGGACGGCTACTTGCGGAAAAGAAGCCGCAAGCAACCGTTAAACCGGCCAAACTCGGGCTCCATTTTCAAAAATCCCCCGGGACACACCGCGGGAAAACTTATCGAAGCCGCGGGACTCAAGGGAGCCCGTGTCGGCGACGCCGCGGTTTCGTTAAAGCACGCAAACTTTATCGTCAACAAGGGCCATGCCCGCGCCGAGGATGTCCTGAAACTGATCGAACACATTCAGCGAGTGGTCAAGGAAAAAACGGGCATTGAACTGGAAAAAGAAATTATCTGGGTTTGATGCCGGTTTGACCTCGAACCCAGGTTGTAAAAAACGATCGGAGACAGCTTGTTGGAACACTTGAAAAACAAAACCATCGGAGTCCTGATGGGCGGGCTGTCTACGGAAAGAGAAGTTTCACTTGAAACCGGGAAAGCGGTGTTTCAAGCCATTCAACGCAAAGGATTGCAGGCCGTGGCTATCGACGTTGACGAACACATCACCCAGGCTTTAACGACCCAGGGGGTTGATCTCGCTTTCATTGCCCTGCATGGAACATACGGCGAAGACGGCGCCATCCAGGGTCTTTTGAATTGCCTCAAAATCCCCTATACCGGGTCCGGCGTTCTCGCCAGCGCCGTGGCCTTCAACAAAGTCATGTCCAAGAAACTGTTTCAACATCACGGAATCCCCACTCCCGAGTTCCAGGTGCTGTACAAAGATCGGGGAGAAATCCAGCGCACCCTGGACTTGCCGGTAGTGGTCAAACCTTCGGACCAGGGTTCCAGCATCGGCGTCTCCATCGTCAGGGAAGAAAGCCACTGGCGCGAGGCGGTGGAAAAAGCCTTTGAGCATTCGAGCGAAGTCATCGTCGAAAAATATATCGAAGGGAAACTGCTCGCCATCTCCATGTGCGGCGACCGCCCCTTGCCCATCGTCCATATCATTCCGCTGACCGGGTTTTATGACTACGAGGCAAAATACACGCCCGGAAAAACGCGGTACATTTGCCCGGCGGATATCCCGGACAACGAGGTCAAACGGTGCGAAGAAATCTCCGTCGAAGTCTGCCGCGTTCTCCAGGCGCGGGGTGTGCCGCGGGTGGATGTCATTCTCGATTCGCAAGGCACTCCCCATGTCCTGGAAATGAACACCATTCCGGGAATGACGCCGACCAGTTTGCTACCGATGGCGGCCAAGCAGGCGGGAATGGAGTTTCCGGACCTGGTCATGGAAATATTGAAACGCGCACAACTGGATTACTCGGAATAAACCGTTATGAGCTATACTCTTTTAGAGCAAGGCACGCCGGCAATCACCTGGAAACCCGTATCCCGCCCCAGCCCGGGAAAACGCCGGCCCAGCAAGCGCCAAAGCAAGCCGAAAACCGGTAAAGTCGGCCAAACCAGACGAACCGCCGCGCGCCTTGGTCTCCTGAAAAGCCAACTGGAAAGCCTGATAGAAATTGTTCTGATTACGGCTTTCTGCTTCTCCGTTTTCCAGGGTTATCTGTTCCTGACCCAGTCGCCGCACTTACAGGTTGCCAACGTCACCATCAGCGGCAACCGCCTGCTGTCGCGGGAGACTCTATTGGGCTTGACCGACCCCATCAAGGGAAAAAACATTTTCACGCTCGACCTGGCGGCCATCGGCGACCAATTGAACCGGCATCCCTGGATTCGCAGTGTTTCCGTCGAACGCCGACTGCCGGACAATATCCACATTTCCGTGGAAGAACGAACGCCGTATGCGCGCATCCAGTTCGATGACATCTACCTCATGGACCATTTCGCCGTTTTGATGGGGCCGGACAGCCCGGAATTCCGTCACCTCCCCCTGATCGCCGGGATGAAAGGCAAAACCGTAAAACCGGGACAAAGCGTGGCGACCGAAGACCTGCTGGCGGGCTTGAAACTCATGCATTACCTGAACCGCCTGCCGTTTTTCCTGAACAACCCCATCAACACGTTACAACTGAAAAAAAGTTCTCCAGCGATACTGACTACCCGCAACGGAGCCACCCGGCTCCTGGTCGATCTGGATAACCTGGACGAGGGTTTCGAAAACTTCAAAATTATTTTGGACCTGATTGATCCGGAAAAAGAACCGTTTGAATATATCAATTTGTCCTTCAAGGACCAGGTTGTGGTCAAGCCCGGGAAACGCCGGAACTCCTCTCCCGGAACGACAAAAGCTTTCAACAAGGGAGGTAGGGATAAACATGTCCAAAAAAGATAATTTTCTAGTTGGCCTGGATATCGGCACAACCAAGATTTGTTGCATCATCGGTGAAGTGACGCCGACCGGACGCATCGACATCATCGGTCTTGGCCAGCACCCGTCCCGAGGTCTGCGCAAAGGCGTCGTCATAAACATCGACAGCACCGTCGAGTCGATCCGGGGAGCCGTCGAGGAAGCCGAACTCATGGCCGGTTGCGAAATCGATTCCGCTTTCGTGGGCATCGCCGGAGGTCACATCAAAAGCATGAACAGCCACGGCATCATTGCTGTCAAAGGCAAGGAGGTCGTTCAGCAGGATGTCGACCGGGTCATCGAAGCCGCCAAGGCTATTGCCATTCCGATGGACCGGGAGGTTCTCCACGTCCTGCCGCAGGAATATCTGATCGACAACCAGGACGGCATCAAGACTCCGCTGGGCATGGCGGGAGTTCGCCTGGAAGCCAAGGTGCACATCGTCACCGCCGCGGTTTCCTCGGCGCAAAACATCGTGAAATGCGTCAACAAGGCCGGTTTGGGCGTTCAGGATATCGTTCTCGAACAACTGGCGTCCAGCGAGTCGGTGCTCTCCCAGGATGAAAAAGAACTGGGAGTCGCCCTGATCGACATCGGCGGCGGCACTTCGGACATGGCCCTGTTTTATCAGGGAGCCATCAAACACACGGCGGTGCTGGCCATCGCCGGATCGCAAATGACCAACGACATCGCCATCGGCCTGCGAACCCCCAACAACGAGGCGGAAAAGATCAAGCACATGTACGGTTGCGCGCACTCCCTGCTGGTCAAGGAAAACGAAACCGTTGAAGTTTTAAACGTCGCCGGACGCAATCCCAAGGAGGTGTCCCGGCAGATTTTATGCGGCATCATCGAAGCCCGTTCCAAGGAAATGTTCGACCTGCTCAACAATGAAATTGAGATATCCGGTTATCGCGACCTGATCTCCTCCGGAATTGTCCTGACGGGCGGCGCGGCCTGCATGGACGGCATGGCCGAGCAAGCGGAGGAGGTCTTCCAGGCGCCCGTCCGCATCGGCATTCCCCAGGGACTCGGCGGCTTGATCGACGTCGTCAACAACCCCCGTTACGCAACCAGTACCGGCCTGATCCTGTACGGCTTAAAAAACCATCGAATGGGAAGAACCCAGGAACTTAAAGGGCGCAACCTGTTCGATAAAATTTTTACCCGGATGAAGCACTGGGTAGACGAATTTTTTTAATGGAGGAAAACCATGAGTCTGATCGAATTTGAAACCGACAACGAATATTCTGCCTGCATCAAGGTCATCGGTGTGGGCGGTGGCGGAACCAACGCGGTAAACTCCATGGTGAGCGCCAAAATCATGGGCGTGGAGTTCATCGTCGCCAACACCGATATGCAATCCCTGGAGATGTCCAACTGCCCCCACAAACTTCAGATCGGCGGTAGCCAGACCAAAGGACTGGGAGCCGGCTCCAACCCGGAAGTGGGCCGCCGGGCCGCCGAGGAAAATGAAGATCAACTGCGCGACATGCTGTCCGGCGCAGACATGGTTTTCATCACCGCCGGCATGGGCGGCGGCACCGGCACCGGTGCGTCCCCGGTCATCGCCAGAATCGCCAAGGAAACCGGCGCCCTATCCGTCGGCGTCGTCACCCGCCCCTTCGTCTTTGAAGGGAAAAGACGGCAAACGCAGGCCGAGGAAGGCCTTCAGGAACTGAAAGAAGCCGTGGACACGCTAATTGTCATCCCCAACCAGAAATTGCTGAGCTTTATCGGCAAGCAAACCTCCTTCACCCAGGCGTTCGCCGCCGTCGATGACGTCCTGCAAAAAGCGGTTTGCAGTATCTCCGACTTGATCGTCATTCCCGGAATGATCAACCTGGACTTCGCCGACGTCAACACGATCATGTCCAACATGGGCAAGGCGCTAATGGGTTCCGGAATCGCCTCCGGCGAGAACCGGGCCGTAGAGGCCGCGCAAAACGCTATCTCCAGCCCCCTTCTGGACGACGCCACCGTGGACGGCGCCCGCGGCCTGCTGATCAACATCACCGGCGGAGAGGACCTGACCCTGCATGAAGCAAGCGAGGCCGCCGAGTTAATTCAGAAGAACGCCCACGAAGACGCGCATATCATTTTCGGCGCGGTGATCGACAAATCCCTGGAAGGCGATGTCCGCGTTACCGTCATCGCCACCGGCTATGAAAAAGCCGAAGAGCAAACCAGCAAAACCATCATGCAGAAAATCACCGAAAAACCCCAGGACAAAAAACCCGTTGTCATCGAACCCGATCCGGAGAACTTGAAAGTCCTGGCCAATTCGCTGAAAGGAGAAATGCCCGTAAACTCTTATCCCGTGGCGGTGGATTTTGATATCCCGACTTTTTTAAGAAAACATGCCGATTAACCGGAAAAACTTTCCGACGTGCCGAGGCGAGCAAAATTAAATGTCCGGCCCGCCGAAAAATTCGATCGCTTTTCATCCTGTTCCCGGACCGCCTGTTCCCGGACCGCCGCCCAGCGTTCCCAATATTACAGTTCGTTCAAACTCCAGTCGTAATCCATATAAACTATTTCCCATTTTCTGGATTGAAGGAGTTTTTGCTGTTCGGGAGACACATAATTGGCAATAAACGACAACACGCCTCCATGAGACTTGAAATCATCGCCGAACCACTTGAACAGGGAAGACAGGTACAGCCGTCCGTTTTCCCGGTCGATCCTCATCCCCTTGCCCGGGTTTTGCAGAAAATGTTTCATCTGTCCGGTGAGCTGTGAATCAAGCGATTCGGGCGTGTACGCATCCCTCAAAATGTCCGGACAACTCACGGAAGCGCAAACAATGGCCACGTGAATCCGCGGCTCACCCATTTTGCGAAGAATTTCATGTTCAATCGCATTCAGGGTCTGTTCCCTGCCCCCCACAAACCCTACCGGCATGTTCCAAACCTTCGGCGCAAAACCTTCCAGTTGCAACAATAACTGCTTCGCCTTCGGCGCCAGTTTTCCCATTTTTTCCAGCAAACCTTCCACTTCCTCCAGCAAACTTCCCACGACCCTGATGCTCCTGACGGGATAATGGTCAACAACCATTTTCACCGCCATGATGTTGTAAACGTTTATCCAGAAGGACAGTTCTTCTTCGCGGGTTTCCAGCCGTTCCGGCGGAAACTTTGCCAGTTGGGCAATCAGTTTCCTGAACTCCGGGTCGTCCTTGATTTCCCGGTAGGCAACGGCATTCAGCGGAATGCCGGAAATCGTCTTGGGAGCGACGTATTTTTTCAGCATCGCGTCCCAGGCGGAGAAATCGAACGTCGCCGCCGATGCCGGCAGTGCCCAAACCAGGGCGCAAAACATCGCGCAAACTCCACACCGCCAAAATAACCGAAAAGCCCCGGCGGCTCTCCGGCGTTTCGACCCGCAAAAAAACGTTTCAATGGAAAAGGTTGTTGTCTTCACTTGTCGGTCCGGAAGAAAAAAAAGCTTGCAGAACGGGCTCAAAACACCACCGCTCAACAAGCTGGCATGGTTCAATTGGCTTACCTGCGTCCTGTAAAAAGGATACCGTGCGGGGACAAAATATTCAATCGGGAAAAGGGATTTCCCGCGGAAGTGCGATCGCTATTGAAACGTCAGGCCGAAAGGTTTTTTGACTCTCGTATGGCCATAGAGCCGGTCGTTTTCCCAGACGGCTATACCAAAGTAGTAGGTTTTGGAGAGGTCGTCAAACTGCACATCATGCGCTTTGTCATCGGTCGCCAGTTTCCGGCTCAGTTCCAAAACCCACATTTCTTCATCCTTGTCATACTTTGCCGCGGCGTCTATATCGCTCCGGCTACCCCTGGGCCTGGCCAACACCCAACCGGGAACGGTATCGCCTTTTTTGATCTTCGACATGTCGAGAGGAACCTCGTTGCCCTTGACGAGAAAAGGGTCCTGCAAAGAAACCCCGGACATCCATTTGGGTCCTTCGCCTTCCTTGTTGCGGACATAATTCAACCCACCGGGGCCGAGGTCGTCCCACTTGTGCGCGGCGTTGATCCTCTTGTCGGCATCCGGCTCCTCTTCCCTGGAAAGGTTTGTATGATCCAGAAAACCACCTTCGGCATAGCCCAGGGGATTGGTCAGGGACGCCTTCCACTGCCATATATCCGAGAGCTGGTTCGGCGTCGAGGTGAACATCTTGTTTGTCTTGTTGGGTTTGTGGCAGAGCGTCGCGCACCCTTTCTCGGCGAATTTGCGGATCAACTCATCGTCCCGTATGGGCCACTGGAAACACAGGCGATCCGAATCCGCCTCCCAGGGGTCTTCATCTTCCCAGCGGATCTCCTGCTTGATGCCCCAATGGCTCCCGTCATAAACCCACTTGTCCATATTGATGGATTCGGTGGCGTCTTTCCAGGAGATGAGAAAGTAGAGCCTGTCCCTGGTGTAAACGCTCCGGATATTTATTTCCGGCCCGTCTTCCGCCTGTGCCGTCAGCGGCTTGGCCTTCCGCCACACGGCATCCGCCCCACTGCCATCGAGTTTGGGCGGGGCGTCCACCTTGACGGAGACCAGAGGCGCCGCCTTGGCGTGGGAACGTTCTGCGTATGCGAGGATTAGCGTTAACACCAGCAACCCCGTCAAGGGCCTGACAAGAAACTTCATATCTCTCTCCCAGGTAATTCCGGACGGGCCGCTGTCGCTAACAATTTAATGAATGGATTTCGACTAACCAACGACCTCAATGTCCGCGGACATGCCATCATGGTTCGTGCAACGGATGACGTACTTACCAGGCTCTTTAAAGGTGTACCGCCACTCTCCGCCGCGCCGATCCCGGCGTTTTTTGAATACTTTCTCTGTCTCGAAGCCGTTCTCATCAACCTTACTGATGAGAGAACTGTGCCAGAACTCGTCCCGGTTACGCACTTCCAGTACCTGGCCGAGATGGACCGTTATCGTGTCGGGATTATATGAGGTATCGCGTTCCACAACCACAACAGCGCCTTCATCAGCCAACAAACCCATTGGCCATGCCGCAAAGGCTAAAAGAACAGCGACCAGGACAACATGACAGCCCCATTTGTAATTCACCTTACTCACCCGGCATCCTCCTTTCACTACACAAACAGTATTCACTCCTGCCGATTTGTATAGTTTTGAGTTGAGCGCCGCTCTTCAGCGACGCTCAACCGGTTCATTTTTTACTTATGTGTGACTCGAATATCCGGGTTGCCGAACATCACGTGAAGAAAGGGCTGACCGAACATTTTGCCGGCTTTCATTGCTTTCATCACATGTTCCTTGGTGTGCATCATGAGGTTTTTCGTCACCATCATCCGAGCCATCATCTTTTTCTTCTGCGGGCCGGCGGGCATTCCCATAATTTTCTCCTTGATCGCCATCATCCGTTTTTGAACCATGGGAAACGGCAGGTAGCCCGTCTTGAGAGGAGACTTTTCAGGACCCTTTGGCCCCAGTTTGTAAGGCGGCACCATCAGATGCAAAACCCTGCCGACCCCATTGACTCCACTGTCAAATTGCAACCCGCCTTTTTTGCGTACGCCCTCGGTGATCATCATATGGACCAGATGATTGTCGTTGGTCAATTTGCCGTCGACGAAAACCTTGCCCTTGGCCCAGAATGCCACATAAGTGTACTCTGTCGGCATCAGCCGGGTACCCAGGCCGGTCACGCCATGCAACAGGTGATCGGTCACCACGCCGCCAAAGGTCGGGAAGAACTTGCCGTGCGGCAACGCCATATTGGCCTCGACCCTGTAAGTATGCGACTTGTCCGGAGCCTCGAAAGACGCCACAAAGGAAACCTTGTCCTTCGTTCGGGAGCCGTCAATAGCGGTCGCATCAATAAGAGTCATCTCCAGGTCGCCTTTACCTACGGGCAACCAGTCGCTGAAGGGGGTTGCGTGATCGACAATCGAATAAGCCCCGTCCATTTGCTGGCGCATTTCGGGAGGAATCCCCACCAGCGGAAAAGGCGTTTTTTCCCAGCCGAGCGGATGATTGGGAGTTCCAAAGACGGCTGGATCCATTGCGCGCGGGCCAGGTTGCGCCCATCGGGTTGAGCCTCCCTTTAAAGATACCTTGATTTCCAGCGGGCCGCCGACACGGTCAGGCGGTGAAGGATTCATGGCATGGGCTCTCGTGTAGCTACCCAGTCCTGTGTCGGGCAGTGAACCCGCATTGGCTTGCGAGCCGATCCCGGAATCCACGCTCGCGAAAACAAACATCACCGTTATAATGGCAACCGCTTGCCACCCGAAAAAACGTTTCATAACTTCCCCTCCTTTTTCATGATGAAATGAGTTAAACCACTTTTCCCAGAATTCCCTATTCAACAGTCGGCTGAAAAAGCCCGGCAAGAACCTCCTTTTGTGCTTCGATAAGCCCGCTCATTTTGTCGCACCGCGCCGCTTTTCCTTACAAACACATGCCCGTTTTCGACCCGGCCAGGAAAATGATTTGCTGAACAAGGAAAAGCTAATATACCATGGATCAAAAGGCTTTGCCAAAAACCGGAAATTCGCAACCGTCAATCCGCAGCGACCCATGCCCGACCCGAAAAACTACCTGTACATCTCCGATCTCGACGGCACCCTGCTGACGCCGGGCGGCGGTTTTCCCGACGCGGCGGCGGCCCGCCTGAACCGGCTGATCGACCGGGGCCTGATGTTTTCCATCGCCACCGCCAGAAATTACGACGCCGCCTATCCCCTGTTGCAAGCCTTGAACCTGAACCTGCCGGTTGTTCTGTTTAACGGCGTTTATCTCACCGAGTTTCACAGCGGACGCAACATTCGCCTGTCGCGGTTTATTCCCCGCCACATCGTTGCGGACCTCATCGACCTGGCCGGGTCGATGGGCGTCGATCCCTTCATTTTCAATCAGGCCAACCGCGTTTACTTCCGCGGCGTCACCAACCCCGGATCACAAAACTACGTCCGCGAACAGGGCGGCAACGGACGCCTCCAGCGCGTGTCCCATTACGATTTCCTGAAATCGGAGGATATCTCGGGCTCGTTGTTCATCGACAGCCGCGCCGTGCTGGAACCGCTGTACCTCGCCCTGAAAGAAAAGTATCCCGCGGACCTCAACCTGTACTTCGCCGAGGACATTGCCGTTCGCGGGCATTACTGGTTGCAGGTGTTTCACCGTAGCGCCAACAAGGGCCGGATGGTCGAACAACTTGCCGAACATGCACAAATCCCGCTCGCCAAAACCGTGGTGTTCGGCGATTACCTGAACGATCTGGAAATGTTCAAAATCGCCGGCCGGGCCATCGCCGTCGAAAACGCCCTGCCGGAGGTCAAGCGGGCCGCGCATCAGGTCATCGGCGGCAACGACACCTTCGGCGTCATCGACTATCTGGAATCGCTGATGCCGGAAGAAACCGCGCCGCCCAACTCAGCGAAATAGGTGCCGGTTCATCCCGAAAATTGCTATACTTGATTCATCATCTTTTGACATGGAATATCTCATGGCTGAAAGCGAATCCGCGAAAGAATCCAAACCCGCGATCCCGGTCATTAAACCGAGGAAAAAGTTCGTTGCCAAGAAGGCGGTTTTCAAAACCGACCAGCCGCTGGAGCGCCGCGTCCGCCACATCCGCCTGTCCTCGCGCGAAGCCGCGGAACTGGTGCGGCAAACGATCCTGGATTTCCAAAAGACCCTGGCGGAAAAACCGATGGACGACCCCGACAAGGAGTTCCTCGACCAGCAAAAAGTTGAAAACTTCTTTGACCGGCTGGCAAAAAAATACAGCGCCTGCCCCAGCCGCGTCCTGGGCGGCGACCTGTCATGGATTTCCAACAACATGGAAATCCACGACAAAAACGTCCTCAACCAGACCCTGATCGACGCTATCGGCAAAACCGAAAAACATAAAATCCCCAAGCCGGTGCAAACCCCTCTGGGGCATCACATCCTTCTCACCTGCGAACTGCGGCCGCTCAAGAAAAAGGCCGTGAAAAAAACCGAGCGCACCATCGTCGACGACATCCACAAAGACGCCGTCCGCGGCGAACATCCCAAAACCTGGGAATCCGACGTCGCCCCCAATTAACGCACACCTGACTGAATCACCCGCAACCATGCCTGCCCCGAGTCTGTCGAAGGGCACACAGATGAACACAGAAAAGCCCCCTTCAAGGCAGGGGGTTTGGGGGATTTTCCTTTGCGTTTTTCGCTCTTCGCCGCCCCGGCGTCATCGCGAGCCGCCACCGGCGGCGCGGCGATCCAGCCGGGCCACGCCCGGTGGGAATGGGTCCTTTCTGGATTGCTTCGTCGGCTCCGCCGCCTCGCAATGACGATTGTTCCCCCTCGTTCCCACGCTCTCAGGCTGTGTCACAATAGACGGGTATGAATTGATATCAAAGCGTCGCTGAGTTAAACCAGGGTCACTCGCCGCTCCGTCAATGTTTGCCTTGAGTCGGTGCGATCTCCTGTAATCCCCCCCTGAATAAGGAACCTATGTTATGGCCTATCGCTATGGAGACCGTCGGCAAAGCCAACTGTTTCCGCTATGTGGCTGATGGGCGGGTTAAAGCCGGATCATAAAACCATTGCGCGCTTCAGAAAGGATCACTCCCAGGGCCTTAAAAACGTTCTCAAGCAATGCGCCCGGTTGTGCCTTAAGCTGGGTTTAATCGAAGGCAACACGCTATTTGTAGACGGTAGTAAGATGCGGGCTACGCCAATACGAACGACCGGTTTCGCTACGACCGGAATAACGATTGTTATGTTTGTCCGTAGGGTAATCCATTAAGCTATCGTTTAAAAAAACAGGCCCGGTTAACGAAGATAACGCTTAATCGGGTCGAAAAAAGGTTGGATTAAGAACGGCGTCTGTTTTGACCAATCCATATTTTCAAAAAACACTACCTCCGCTTTTTTTAATCCTGTTGTGACACAGCCTGAGAGCGTGGGAACCAGGGGTTGACCAGACCCGATGGGTTGCCGCGCCACACCTACCCCTCTTTGTCTTTCAACCCGCCGAATTAAATGGGCCTCCGCCATCGCATACCTGCATTTCGCGCTATATGTAAGGGATAAAAAAATGGAGGCGGGCAACGCCTGCGGGAAGAGGGCTAAACTTTCGACTGAGATCAAGCTCCAGACAGCGCAGTCGGACGTCATGGTTCGACAAGCCCACCATGACAAGGCGGGCAACGCTCGCCGCGAAATCCGTGTCTCGGCGCCTCGGTGGTGATTTTGGCATGGTAAATTTTAATCTTCAAACGGCGGGGTTCGACATGCCAAAACTGGTTTCTATAACTATTTTGGAATCAATTAGATATAGGACAAAATCCGATCCGGTTTTTTTGCGGTTTTCCGCGAAATTCGTTGATTTTTTACCTGACCGTCAACCGGGAAAACGGGTTGTGGCGCAAGGGGTTGGTGGTTTTATGGCCTGACGTTTCGACTATTTCGTTCCTCGTTTTTTAAAAAATTTTTTTTCGCGAAAACCGGCTCCGGTCAGGCCGGCCCAGGGCCGGGGTGGGATGGGCTGACCCGTATCCGGCGATCAATCAAGGTCAAGCGCAATCGAGCGGGTGGCGGATGCGGGCGATTCGGTCAGGCAAGCGGGTCAAAAGGCGCCGACGATCTTTTTTTGCGAGACGACGAGTTCCTTGATGCCTTTATCCGCCAGGGCCAGCATCCCGGACAGTTGTTTGTCGTCAAAGGGATGGCTCTCCGCGGTGCCCTGGATTTCCACGAATTTTCCGGAAGCGGTTTTGACGACGTTCAAATCCACACCGGCGGTGGAATCCTCGGAATAGTCCAGGTCGAGGAGTTTTTTTTCGTCGACGAGTCCGACACTGACGGCGGCGACGAAATCCTTGATGGGGAGGGTGTCGATGAGTTTTTCTTTTTTGAGGGCTTTCAGGGCAAGGCAGAAGGCGACAAAGGCGCCGGTGATGGAGGCGCACCGGGTGCCGCCGTCCGCCTGAATGACGTCGCAGTCGAGCCAGACCGTGCGTTCGCCCAGGGCTTTCAGGTCGGTGACGGCCCGTATGGCGCGGCCCACCAGTCTCTGAATTTCCTGGGTTCTTCCGGAAAGTTTTCCGCGGGCGGCTTCGCGGACCGTGCGGGTATGGGTGGCGCCGGGGAGCATGGAGTATTCGGCGGTGACCCAGCCGCGGTTCTCGCCGCGCATGAAGGGCGGCACTTTTTCCTCCACGCTGGCGGTGCAGATGACTTTCGTATGCCCCATTTGCATGAGGACGGAACCTCGCGGATGGGAGATGTAGTTTTTCGTGATCTTTATTTTGCGCATTTCGTCGCCGGCGCGACCGTCGCTTCTTCTCATGGGTGACTCCAAATGATTTTGCAATGTCAGAGAGATGGGTGACAGCAGATGTGATCGTGGATGCTAAAATACCAAGTCTCGAATGATTTATCAATGGTTCGCGGAAAAATCGCCGCCACGCCGGCAGACGACGTCCCTTCCGCTCGCCGTCATTTCCCCGTCAAGACGGGGAAAGCCCCGGCCGCCCAAGTTGTGCGGTCCGGACAATTTTGCTAGTATGAAACTCTTTGAAAGTTAAGGGGGCCTCCGAGAAACATTATGGATTCCTATTTTGAACAGGGCGTCAAGCTGGTAGGCACTTTGTGGGTCAAGGGGGTTATCCATTTTGGAGCCGAGCTGGAGGGAGAAGTTTTTTCCGCGGACCATTTTATCGTCAACAAGGGAGGCAAGGTTCTCGGCGACATCAAAACTTACGATGTCACCAACATGGGTGAAATCCGCGGCAATATTCATGCGAAAAACAAGATCACCCTGGCCAGCGAAAGCCATTTGATCGGAGACATTTCGACTTTCCATCTGGTGATTGACGAGGGGTCCAGTTTTGAGGGGAAGTGTAAAATGGTCGATGCCCCCGTCCGGCCGCTGGAGAAAAAGAGCGCCGTCCATCCCTCCGGATCAGCGCAACGGAAAAGAACCGCCTCTTCCCTGGAGCAGAGCGGATTCCCCGTCAAGTCGGTGGTTGGCGTTATTGTTCTGGCGGCGCTTGGGGTCGGCCTTCTTTATCCGAAATTGTCCACCGACACGCCGGACCCCTCCCTATCCAGAGGATATGCCTTGCTTGAGGAAAACAAGTTTGCCGCCGCGAAGGCGGAGTTTAAAAAAGCGCTCGCAACCTCCGAAAACAGCGCGCAAGGCCATGCCGGCCTGGGGGAGGTTTATCTCAGAGAAAACCAGTTTGCCAAGGCATCCGAGCAGTTTCAAAAGTCGATCGAGTTGAATCCTTCGGAAAGTGGCTACCACCTCAAGCTGGCAAAAACGCTGGACGCCATGGGGCAGTTGAAGAAGGCCAGGGATACGTATCAAATGGTTATCGATATCGACCCGACCAACTCGCAGGCGTTTTACGGCCTGGGGATCGTTCAACTTAAAGAAAACGCTCCGGAAAAGGCCGTCGCCAACCTTGCCATGGCCATCAAGTTGAATCCCGGTTTTTACGCATCCCACAAAGCGCTCAGCGACCTGTACGCCGAGAAGGGGGAACTGACTCGCGCCATCAAGGAAATCCGGGAAGCCATTCGCTTGAAGAAAGGGGACCCGGAGCTTCATCTCTCCCTGGGAAACCTGCTTCTCAAAACGCGGCGGGGAGAAGAAGCCGCCAGGGAATTCAAGACCGTAGTCAAACTGTTTCCGCGAAACTTTCCGGCCCGGATTCGCCTGGCGGACTGGTATTTTCAGAAGGGGGCGCTGGATGAGTCGTTAAAGCATTATCAGGCCGCCGGGGCGCTGGAACCGAAGAACGCCCATGTTCATTTGCAACTGGGGAAGATTCACTTGGACAAGGGGAAACCGCAAGACGCGAGGAAGGCGTTCGAACAAGCTATGAACCTGAACCCGAAAAACGGCGAGACCTTTTTTTACCTTGGCCGGCTATCCGCCGCCGAAAAAAAATGGGACGAGGCGCTGTCGGCCCTGAAAAACGCGGTCCGGTTAAACTACCGCAACCCGGACGTTCATTTTGAGCTGGGGAAGGTTCTGCTGGCCAAGGGAATACCCGGACGGGCCGCCGAGGAATTCCAAAAAGCATTGCCGGCCCAGCCGCGAAATGTCCGGCGCCATGTGTCCCTGGCAACGGCCCTGATCGATGACGGCAAACTGGACTCCGCCATCAAGGTGCTCACCGCCGCGTCCAAAATCGAGCCGCAAAACGGCCAGGTTTTTTACAAGCTGTGCCGGGCTTTCAGCAAGAAAGGTTACTACACCATCGCCATCGGCCATTGCAAAAAGGCGATACAATCGCGTGACGATTTTTTTAACGCCATGAACCGCCTGGCCTGGCTGTACGCCAAAAAAAGAGTGCATCTGGATGAGGCCATGTTGCTTTCCAACAAAACCCTGGCGGCCCACCCCAGCAAGCCGGAATATATAGACACGCTTTCGGAAATTTATTATGTCAAGGGCGAGACGAAGCTTGCCATCAACAACATTCGCACCGCGATCGAGCTCGCTCCGGACAAACCCTATTACAAAAAACAATTGTGGAAATTTCGTAACGTCAGGCCGCCCAAACCCCTTGCGGCCGCCGTCAGATGATCCCCACGGCTTTCACGCCGATATAGGCGGTGTAGCAAATCAGCAGTAAACCGCCATCCCACTTGGAAAGTCCGTGGCCGATCCGTAGAAAAATCAGGAACAGACACGTCAGGCCGGTGCTGATCATGAGGTCGGGATGGATGGATTCCTTGATTTGAAGGGGATGAACGACGGCGGTGGCGCCGAGGACCATTAAAATATTAAAGATGTTGCTTCCATAAATGTTGCCGATGGCCATTTCGCTGTGCCCTCGGCGGGCGGCAATCATCGAAGCGACGATTTCGGGCAGGCTCGTTCCGACAGCGACAATGGTTATGCCGATCAACCATTCGCTGACGCCAAAAAGCCGGGCAACACCGATGCTACCCTGGACCAGCCAGTTGGCGCCGGTAACCAGCAGGCCTAATCCCGCTACGATGAGAAGAACCTGAACGCCCATGCCGCTTTGAGCAAAGTATTTCCCTGTTTCCTCGATTTCCATCTCCGTCTCTTCTCTTTTTCTGAACGCCATCCAGAGATAGGCGGCCAGGAGGAACAGCAACACGAGACCTTCATTGAAACTCAGATAGAAGTCCCAGGCCATGTATAAAATCAAAAAGGTGACAAACAGCAGAGAAGGGGTTTCCTGCTTAAAGCGAAGTTTCGCAATAAACAGGGGGGTCAGCAAAGCGGTGGCCCCCAGGACCAGACACACGTTGGCGATATTGCTTCCAATGGCGTTGCCCAGCGCCATTTCCGGCGCGTCCTTGAGGGTCGCGGAGATGCTCACCGCCAACTCGGGCGAAGAGGTTCCAAACCCTATCACCGTCGCGCCGATTACAAATGTGCTGACCTGGAATCTTTGTGCAATGCGCACGCTTCCGGTTACGAGAATTTCGCCGCCCAGGAAAAGCAGAGCTACACCGGATATGATGAGCAACAAATCGATTTCCATTCACGCTCCTAAATCGTCAATCGCACGAATATAAAGGAATTCCGCCCTGACTTAAAGGTTTAAAGAGCAAACCCCGGCGGCTGTCGGCACTGCGACCTGAGTTAAGACAACTCAAGATGCGGTCGGGCCATCTTGCATGATTTTCACGGCCTGGGCCAACTGGGCGTGGCGTCCGAAGAGAATAACAATGTCGCCCTCCTGGAGACGAAAACCGCCGTCCGGGTTGGCGTGAAGCTCATCGTGGCGGATGACGGCAATCAACCGAGCCTGTTCCCGGATGATTAATTCAAGGTCCCGAAGGGTCTTGTCGTTGGACCAGGAATTTTCGAGGACATAAAAAGACTCGGTCAGGCTGGCCGCGAGATAGACGGAAAATTTTCTTAACCGCTCCATGTTCAACGAGAGACCGCGAAACATACTGTAGCCTTCCAGTCTCGCAAGTTCCACTTGTTGTTCGATGATGTTTTGCGGGACATGAAACTCTTTCAACACCCGGGAAAATATCTCGATGGAAGTTTCAAATTCTTCGGGGATGACCTGGTCCGCGCCGGCGGCGTTCAATTCCTCCACCTGACTGGCAAACCGGGTTCGGGTCAGAATGTAAATCTTGGGATTGAGTTCCCGGGCCAGCTTGATCCCCTGCTCGGCGGCCGTATGGTCGGAAATGGAAAAAACGATCATCCGGGCTTGCTGGATTCCGGCGTGCAACAAGGTTTCGCGGTGCGTGGCGTCGCCATAATGTGCTGGCATTTTCTGCACCAAAGCTCGCTTGATTCTTTCACCATTCAATTCAAGCACCAAAAAGGGGATATGGGTTTCATTGAGCACACGCGCCAGGTTGCGCCCCACAAGGCCGTATCCGGCTATGATCACGTGTCCGGTCCGGCCTTCTTTTTCACGGCCGGCATCCTCGATTTCCGGCGCTGTGCCGAAACGGGACCACAACTTGATTGAAATGTTCGAGGACATTTGGATCAAAATCGGGGCCGCCAGCATGGAAAGAATGGAAACGATTAAAAACGACTGGTACAACTCCTCCGAGAATAAACCTTTGCCCAGGGCCAGGCCGGCCAGCAATAACGAGAACTCTCCGACCTGCGCGAGCCTGATCCCTACGACAAAGGCAATCCGCAAGGAGCTTTTTGTCAACAGGCAGGCGAGAAGGGTGAGAATGGCTTTGACCACGATCACCGCCACCGCCAGCCCCAGATAATTAAAAATCGAATCCAAAAAGATGCGGGTTTGCAACAGCATCCCCACGGAAATAAAGAAAATACTGCCGAAGTAATCCTTCAAGGGAAGGATGTCCAAAATGATTTGATGGTTGTACTCGGAATCGGAAAGAATCAGTCCGGCGATGAATGCGCCCATGGCCAGGGATAAACCCGCGGCATGGGACAGCCAGCCTGTTCCGAGGATAAGCAAAATGACAAAAAGAGTCAGGTGTTCCTTGCTCCCCATCCGGGCTATAAACTCCAGGGTTCTGGGAACCGCCAGGCGGGAAAAAAAGAAAATGGCAACAACTGCCGCGAGAGATTTCAACAAAGCCAAACTCAAATCCACCGGAGACAATCCGGTGGTTTGGCCCAGGAGGGGAATAATGAGCATGATCGGGACAACACAAAGGTCCTGAAAGAGCAAGGCGCCAATACAGATTTTCCCGTGCAGGGTGTCGATTTCCGCCAGGTCGGTAATCAGCTTCAAGACGATGGCCGTGCTACTGAGCGCCGCCAGCAGGCCGATCAAAATTCCCTGGGAGCGGGGAAACCCCATGCCCTCGAAAACAAGAAAAATAACTACACTGGTAAACAGCATTTGCAGAGCACCGCAACCGACAACCGATGCAAGGTTCTGCAGTATATGGCGCAGTGAAAACTCCAGTCCGATGACAAACAGGAGCAACACAACGCCGATTTCCGCCAGCGCCTCCACGGAATGGGGATCACCGATCCACCGCAGTCCGTTAGGACCAATAAGGATGCCGGCGATCAGGAACCCCATCACCGAAGGCAATTTGACTTTGTGAAATGCAATATTGATCGGAAGGGAAACCAGCAGGAGAATGAGCAAATCTTGAATGAGACCGAATTCCCGCACTGTTAACCTATAAAAAGGAACTGAAGAAGAGAGGATATGAATCAGGAATATGATAAGAGGAAAGGGAAGATTTTGGTACCGCTTTTTTGAATCTTGAAGGAGAACGGCAGTGCACTCGATTCAGAAAAGCAAGCGATCCCGGAGAAGCCACCGGAAGCGAGGGCATCATCAAGCAGTCAACCAACGGTTTTGATGAACGTTTTTTTGTAACCGAGTTGTTCCATTTTGTCCCGGATGGAACGCGCCTCTTCCCTGGTTCGGAAAGCGCCAAGCTGAACCACATAGTTGGTGTCCTGCACTTTTGATTTTTTCACGCCGGACAGAAAACCTTTCAGGCTCAACCGATCCCGCAACAAATTGGCTTCATTTTTGGTTTTGAATTTTCCCAGGACAAACGTATAACTATTGTCGTCGTTTTTTTTCAGTACCGGGTCGAAGCCGGCTTGTTGTAATTCTTCGTAAGATTCCCTGGCGCTGTTTTTATTCTTATAGGATCCGACAAAAACCACATTCATCAACCGCTGGGTGGGACGGGAGTAAATGGCTGGATTCAGGCCTTTGGCTTTCAGCGTGCTCACGAATTTGTCGGCGTTGGTTTTGACGGAAAAGACTCCCGCTTGCACCCAATAACCTTTTTGAGGCAAGGGCGGGCTCTGTTTTTGGACTTTCGGATTGCTGTCGGTTTTTGCAAAAGGTAGAGGAGGTGCCTTGACCGCAACTCTTTTGACCGATGTTTTAACTTTCGCTTTGGAGGGCTTCTTTATCGCAACAACAGGCTTGGAGACCGACGTGAGGTTGGTCTGCCTTGCCTTGACCGGTTTTTTTGCCGCCTTATTGCTTTTTGCGGCGGAGATATTCTTTCCGGTTGCCGGCGGTTGAAAGAGACTTTTTTCGGGAGGGACGCCAATCGTCTTTTGAGTGGCCGGGCTCGAAGCCGCCTGCTGAGGCGAGTTCAGAGGAAAAGGAATCGGCTTGGGTTGAGCCGGATTCCGGGCCACTTGCGGTTTTTCCGGCACGGGGGGCGCTTGGTCCTCAAACGGCATGTTGACTCCCAAATAAATAAAGATCAACAGGCCTGCCCCGACCAGGGAAATCAAAAACAGCCGGGTATTCTTGGACCTTATTTTGTGCTCCGCCTCAAGCTCCGCTTCGATTTCAGCGTCGTCGATCAAATCCTCGACCCGCTTGTTGTATCGATTGATTTCTTCGGGGTAATCGGTTGTCATGTCTGATTTGGCCAGCGGTCAAAAAATGGTTTATGATTGACTGTCGGACCGGATGTCAAATCTTCCGCGGATACCGGGTGGTTTCAGAACCAAGAGGGATGAGAATAAAAAGGAGTGTTACAATTGCGGAAGTCTAAATCGCCGATGTTGAATTTTCAGTCATGAACACAACCAAACCGAGAAGCAGTATATCGGCCCACTCTACGAGTGTCAAGAGCAACGCCAGGGAAACGGCGCTTGACAAAACGCCGGCACGGGCAATTTTTTGGTGAATACATCATAATGGAACGCAACGAAAACTTCGACATTGATCTTTCATTAAATTTGGGAAAGCTGGCGCTGAGCAATCCCGTTATCGCCGCCTCGGGAACATTCGGTTACGGTTTGGAGTTCGCCGATTTCCTTGACCTGAACCGGCTGGGAGGCTTTTGCACAAAAGGACTGTCATTGAAGCCGCGAATCGGCAACCCCGTGCCCCGAATGGTGGAAACCGCCTCCGGAATGCTGAATGCCATCGGCCTGGAAAACATCGGCCTGGATCAATTTGTCCGGGAAAAACTACCCCGGCTTGAGCGTTACAGCACCCGGCTCATCGTCAATTTCTTCGGCGACACCGTGGACGAATACGCGGAGATGGCCCGGGCCTTGTCGGCGCTGGAGCGTGTCGACGCGCTGGAAATGAATATCTCTTGTCCCAACGTATCCAGTGGCGGCACATACTTCAGTAGCGACCCGGAGATTGTTCGGCAAGTAGTGGGCGCGGTCCGCGGCGCGGCGAAAAAATTTCTGATCGTCAAACTGTCGCCCAACGTCGCCAATATTGCGGAAACCGCCCGCGCCGCCGAAGACGAGGGAGCCGACGCCATTTCGCTGATCAACACCCTCACCGGCATGGCCTTCGATCCGGAAACCGGCAAACCGAGCCTGGGGAACCTTACCGGCGGGTTGTCCGGCCCGGCGATCAAACCCATCGCCTTGCGCATGGTTTACGAAACCGTCCGCGCGGTAAAAATTCCCGTCATCGGCATCGGGGGCATTGCGTCCACCCGGGATGCCCTGGAGTTTCTGATGGCGGGGGCCGGGGCCGTGCAGGTCGGCACCGCCAACTTCCTTGACCCCACCGTCACGATAAAAATCATTGAGGGCCTGCAACTCCATTGCCGTAACCGGGGCGTGAGCAAGCTCTCCGACCTGGCATTCCGGAAACAACGTCAAGACCCCGGACAAGAATCCTGAAAAACAGGCAACCGTTTTTGCCGTAAGGCAACCGGCTTTTGTGTGGCATAATAATCGTGCAACCCCGCAACCGGCTTGATTTTGGAGCTCCAATATGCCTTGCAGTGTTTGCTCAAAAACGGTTCCGACTCTGCTCCTGGCACTCTTTATGTGCGCGTGCGCGGCCTCGCAACATACGGCCCAGATGCACCGTGTTAAGGCCGGATTTGCCGGTGCGACAGCCGGAACGTCGGGCCAGAACAGCTATCTTCGGGAACTGGAAAAAAAGGTTTACACCTCGGCATCGGCCGGGTCGAGAAAATTTAAAAGCCATGTCGATCCCGTGGAGCTTCTGGAGCTAGGCGCCGCTTACGGCTACCAGGGCGAATTTAAAAAAAGTAATGAGGTGCTTGAAGAGGCCTACCGGATTTATAATATTCAGGAGGAGCGGGCGATCGTCAGTTTGTCGGCGATCTCCACTCAAATCGGCGAAGCTTCCCTTTCCGAGGGCATGGGAGACTACCAGTTCGCCAACTATGAAAAAGTGTTTCTGCACAGCTTGAAGGCGATGAATTACCTGATGCAGGGCGACCCGGCCGCCGCCCGCGTGGAAATCGAACGGGCATATATAAGACAAAAATTGATCAAGGAACGGTCCGGAGAAGAATTGGCCAAGGCCAGAGCTTCTTATGACCGGGCCATCCAAAGAGTGGAAAACGCACCCAGGCGCCGCCGGAACGCCGTCGACTTAAGAGACGCTTTCAGTCCCGATACCATGATAGCCGAAGGCCAACTGCCCTCCCGCGACAGGAAGATGATACAACACCTTCGCAGTTCTTACGAAAACGCTTTCACCGAGGTCCTGTCCTCGGTGGTTTACGGCTTGAACGGCGAGTTGGGCAATTCCCTGCCCCCCTTGAGGCGGGCGGTCGAAATTTCCGACAACCCCTTTGTCCGGCAGGACAAAATTCGCCTGGAAGCCATCGAAAACGGGCAGTCCCGCGTGGCCAGGGACAATTTTTATTTGTTCGTCTTTGCGGGTTACGCCCCGGAAAAACAGAAACAGTCCATAGTTCTGCTCAACCCATGGACGGGAGCGCTCAACAAGGTGTCATACGGCAAACCGGTTCTTCACCCCTCGGCGGTAACCCGCGTGGACGTGCTCGATGCCGACGGTAACCGTATCGACTCCGCGCCACTGCTCTCCCGCGTCAGCGCCCTGGCCTTGAAGGATTACGACGAAAAACTGCCTCTCATCGCCATGAAGACCATGAGCCGCCTGATCGTCCAGTCGATCAAGGATTACAAACTGCGGGAGAACATGGGCGACCTGGGCTCCTTTCTGGGATCGGTTATGAACCTGGTCGTGGAAAACGCCGACCTCCGGACCTGGACCCTTCTTCCGGACAAAGTATTTTTCTACTCCGGGCATATTGAGAAGTCCGGCGTCACGATAAGCATCCAACGCCGCGGCTCAGTGGAAATTTTCCGCGGCGAGGTGGCCCGTGACCCGAAAAAGGAAACCGTCGTTTTTGTCAGAGCCTGGGACAACTCGGCCCGCATTTTCCATAAAGATTTTTGAACAACGTCCCAAGGAGTCATCAACACACGAAAGCAGGAAGGAGACAATTTTTATGACACATCGCCTCGATTTAAAATTCCGCCGCCTGGTATGGGTTGTGCTGGTTCTGGCCACTGCCGGGTGCGCCGCCAAGGCCCAGTATGTGGAACCGACTCGCGTCCGGGCCAACCCGCAACTGGCTTTCAACCCCAACGACCTGCAAATGATCGCCCAGAAAATGGCCGAATCCTTGCTCGCCGCCGACATTTTTGATCCCGCCGAAAAGCCGATCATCCGCATCACCGAGGTTAAAAACAAAACATCCGAACATATCGACACCAAGGCCATCACCGACAAGGTGCGCACCACCCTGATCAAGAGCCACAAAGTAAAATTTGTCGCCGACAAACAGGAGGCCCACGCCGAGCAGGACATGTTCAAGGAATTCGAACAGCAAATGGACCCCTCGGGCAAGGGCGCGCTCATGGACGACAAGGCCAAACTGCGCCCCGGCAGATTGAAGGGTCCCAAATACCATCTGTTCGGAGAAATTATCAGCATTGCCAATGTCGATAAAGCCGGCAAGGACGTTTATTATAAAATGACCCTCAACCTCATGGACCTGGAGCAAGGCACGCTGGACTGGAGCGAGGAAAAGGAAGTTCGCAAAGTCAAGGACCGGTCGATCTTCGGACGTTGAACATCGGGTTCTCTTCCCTCCATGGGAAAGAAGGCCGAGGTGAGAGAAGATGAAAAAACTTTTCAATCAGCCATCGGTCAACATTCTCGCGGCGTTTCTGCTTCTGGTTCCGCCGGCCTGCGCCCACAAACCGGCCTGGAGCAAATCGTCTGGCGGCGGCGCTTTCTCCTTTTCCGCCTTGAGTTCGAGCGCCGCCAAGCCGGACTGGATCATGAACCCTCCCGGGGACCCGGCGAACCTTTATTTCGTGGGCATGAACACCGCCGCCGAATCCCTGGACCAGGGACAGGATGCGGCCATAAAAAGCGCCATGGGGAAAATCGCCAACTACCTGGGCACGAAAATCGATTCGGTGTCGGAGCAAAACATCACCGAAACCGAGCAGAACCTCAAACTGCAAATCAAGGCCAAAAGCAAGGCGCGAGTGCAAGGAGCAAACGTCGAGGACTGGTTCGCCGAAAAGAACGACGGCCGATACGATGTGTACGTGCTCGTCAAAATGCCGAAATCACAAATCGGCCGGGAACTCGCCCGCCGGGAGCGCGAAAAGTCCGCCCGGGCCAACGCGGCCTACGATCTTTATCTCCGCGGCCGGGAGACGGAAAGCCAAAAGAGCTACCACCAGGCCGCGGATTTTTACAAACAAGCCCTGGACATCCTCAAGGAGCTGGACGACCTTGCGCTCCTGAACCGGGACGGCGTGAACAACACGCGCGACTTGCTGTCGCTGTTGCAAACGGCGCATCAAAGCGCCTCCACTGCGGCCCGGCAGTTGGCTCTGTCCATAAAGGTCATCGGCCCGGAAGGCGCGGAACGAGCCTTTATCGCCGGACTGGCGGCGGCCCTGGAACAAGACGGTTTCAAAAGAAACCGCGAGGATGCCGCCATCGAAATATCCGGCGAAGTGTCGGCACTGGAAAGCGGCTTCGCCCTCAACAACTACGTTTTCTATGCGGAAGGCCAGTTGTCGGCCCTGCGGAAATCCGACCGCCGGATCATCGGCACCGCGCCGTTCAAAACCAAGGCGTTCGGCCCGGACAAAACAACGGCGGCGCTCAACGCCCTCACCCAGGCGGCCGGCGAGGCAGGGCGCAACCTGGCGCGCATCCTCCTCGAAACGGAAAACAGAGACCCGAAACCCGCGGGACAACAACTCACCCCTTGACGCAAATCATCGGTTGCAGTTTCGCCACCTTGCGGGCGAGGCGGGAACGGTGCGCCGCGTCGACCACGGCGCCGACATCCTTGTAAGCTTTCGGCGCCTCCTCGGCGATGCCGCGTTGCGAAAGGCTACGGATCAAAATTCCCCGTTCCGCCAATTGATCGACGACCTGCCGGCCGTTCCAGTTTTTGCCGGCCTGCCTGCGGCTCATACTGCGCCCGGCGCCATGCACCGCCGAGCCAAACGCCAGGTTCATGCTTTGCCGCGTACCGGCAAGAACGTAGGACGCCGTGCCCATGGTTCCGCCGATCAAAACCGGCTGGCCAGCATTCCGCAAATCCTCCGGAATGTCCGGGTGGCCGGGGCCAAAGGCGCGGGTCGCGCCCTTGCGATGCACGAAGAGTTTGCGGCGAACGCCGTCCACGTCGTGCTCTTCCATCTTGCAGGTGTTGTGGGAGACGTCGTAAAGCAGGGGCAGGTCGGCGCGCGGCACGACTTCGGCAAACGCCTCCCGCACCAGATGAGTGATGATCTGGCGGTTGGCCATGGCGCAATTCATGCCCGCCCGCATGGCGCCAAGATAACTCTGGCCGAGCGGCGAGTCGATGGGCGCGCAGGCCAGCTCGCGTTCGGGGAGCTTGATCCCGTAACCGCGGGCCGCCATGACCATGGTTTTCAAAAACTCCGTGCCGATCTGGTGTCCCAACCCCCGCGAGCCGCAGTGGATGCTGATCACAACGTCGCCCCGCCCGATCCCGTAAGCGCCGGCGATGTCCGCGTCGTAAACTTCGACGACTTCCTGAATTTCCAGATAATGATTGCCGGACCCCAGGGTGCCCATTTCATCGCGCTGGCGTTTCTTGGCCTTGTCGGACACGTCGCCGGGAACCGCGTCCTTCATGCAACCGTTTTCCTCGGTGCGGCGCAAGTCGTTTTTGGAGCCATAACCGCGTTCGACGGCCCAGCGCGCCCCGCCCGCCAGCATGTCGTCCAGTTCCCGGTGGCTCAGGCGAATACGGCCCCGGCTACCGACACCCGCCGGAACTTTTGCGAACAAAACCTCCGCCAGACGGTTCTTAATCGGCGGAATATCTTCCTTCGCCAACCCCGTATGCAGGGTGCGGACGCCGCAGGAGATGTCGAAACCCACCCCGCCGGCGGAAATAACGCCGCCCTGGCCGGCATCGAAAGCCGCCACGCCGCCGATGGGAAACCCGTATCCCCAGTGCGCGTCCGGCATGGCGAAGGAGGCTTTCTGGATCCCCGGCAGGGCCGCGACATTGACGACCTGCTCGTACACCTTGTGATCCATTTCGCGGATCAGGTCTTCATCGGCAAAGATGACGCCCGGCACGCGCATGTCGCCGAAAGGCTCCACGCGCCATTCGTACTCGGAGTGCCGTTTTAACAAAGACAAGTCCATGATCTTCCCAACTCTCAAGGTTCAAACATCCACCACGCACTGGGCGGACCAGCATCCGTCCGGGGTTTGCCGGACCCGCAATTCGGTAAACGTCGCGCCCTTGACTTCCACGCGGGGCCGGTGTTTTTCGACATCAACCGGTTCACCCCAAATATGGGCGCTCAGCGACCCGCCGTCAAGGTTGACCTGAAACCGTCCGAACAACATGCGCTGAACCGCCATCTCGTAGATCAACGCATTCAGCCATTCGACAAGCAACAAGTCGTCGTCAGGCGCCTCGCATTTGATGAGGATTTCCCGGTCGCTCGCGACGCTCGGCGGATCGGTGACGACGGCCGTCAACGCCAGCGCCGCCTGCTCGAACGCCGCGCTCCGGGTCGCGCCAATCCCGCGCACCCCGATATCCGCCCCATGGTTGAAATGCTCCCACCGCCCGGCGCTCATCAAACCCATTTTGAAAAAAGTTTTGACCCCACAAGGATCACGTGGCGTCGGGATTGGATTCCTTGTATCGTCTCAGGGCTTCCTGTTGGGTTTCGTGGTCGCCCACCAGATAAATGCGGATAGTTTCAAACCCGCCGGCTTGTTGCGAGCGGATGAGCTTCATGCGAATCAGTTCCAGCAGAGCCAGAAAGGCGGCGATCACCTCCAGCCTGGAACTCAAGTCGGTAAACAATGAATTGAAGGTCACGCTTTCCGAGGCGTTCAGGATTTCCAGAATCTCCTTCATTTTTTCCGCGACGGATATAACGGTAACTTTGATTTCATAATCCTCGGCAAAGGATTTGCCCTTCAAAACTTTCTGGAAGGCGGACAACAGATCGAACACATTGGCGTCGATGAGGTCGCCGCCCGGCTCGTCCGGCAAGTCGAGAGGGGCGGAGCGGGAGAACACTTGTTGCCGGTCGAGCTCCCGCTTGCGCAATTCAAAAGCCGCGTCCTTGTAACGTTGGTATTCCTGCAATCGTTGCATCAATGCCTGCCGGGGGTCTTCGCCTTCTTGCTCCGGCTCGTCGGCGACTTCCTCCCGAGGCAGAAGTATTCTGGATTTGATGCGCGTCATTTCCGCCGCCATGACAAGATACTCCCCGGCGATTTCCAGGTTCAGCTCCTTCATGAGATTAAGATAATCCAGGTACTGACGGGTGATCTCGGCGATGGGGATGTCGTAAAGATCCATTTTCTGCTCCCTGATCAGGTGGAGGAGCAGGTCCAGCGGCCCTTCGAAGACGTCGAGTTTGAACTGATATTGCATGGTGACCGTTGCTAGTTGACGGTTAACGATTTTATCCCGCGAGCATATCATGCAAGGCGCTAAAAATCTCCCCACAGATTTTGTATGATGGACAGCACGGCAACGGATGCCGTTTCCGCCCTCAGCTTTCGCGGGCCAAGCGTTACGCACCGGAACCCGTGGGCGCGCGCGGTTTCGACTTCCGCCAGGGTCAACCCGCCTTCCGGCCCGACCAGACAGGCGATGCCGTCTTTGAGTGCGTCGGGCGCGGCGGCGGACAAATCCCGCAACCGGGTGTGTTCCTCATTTTCCCAGAACGCCAGCTTCAGTCCATGGCCTTGGCAGTCGATGCAAAACCGTTCGATGGAAAGCGCGGCTTCGCCGACTGTGGGGACCATGCCGCGTCCGCATTGCTTGGAAGCCTCGGCGGCGATTTTTTGCCAGCGCCGATGCTTTTTCACCCGGTCGGCCTCGGAAATTTTAACGACCGTCCTCTCGGTCTGCAAGGGCACGATGCAACCAACCCCCAGCTCCACCGCCTTGCGGATTACGCCGTCGAATTTGTTTCCTTTAAGAACCGCCTGGCCCAAGGTGATGGCTACCAGGGGTTCGGTTTGAATTTTTGTTCTGGCAACGATGGCGCCTGCCGCCTCCCTGGAGCGCACGGCGTCGAGCCGCACGGTATAGAGAACCCCCCGGCCATCGAAAACGTGAATATCGTCCCCCGGCTTAAGCCGCAAGACGGTGCGGATGTGCGCCACGTCCGAACCGCGCACGGCGACCCGGTCGTTGGAAATATGTTCCGGAGGCACGAAAAAGCGCGGCGGATTTTTCATGGCTACGGCACGGAAACCGTGATGGCCGGCAGTTCGGTCAGGGAATTGATCTCATAGTCGGGATCAATGCCATCGGCCGGGGCAACCTTTTCTCTGTTGAGCCACGCCACCGGCATTCCCACCGCCCTCGGCCCCACCACGTCTGTTTCCGGACTGTCGCCGACAAACAGAATGTCGCCGGGCGACAGGCCCAACCGCTTGACGGCCAACTTAAAAATAGAAGGATGCGGCTTGCGATAGGGCATCTGCGAAGAATAAATGGAAAATTCAAAAAAAGAATCCAGCCCCAGCCAACGCCGCTCGAAATCTTTCATGAACCCCGGATTGGTGGTGTTGGAGACGACTCCCATCCTCGTTCCCTGGGCCTGCAGGGATTGCAGGACCGGCAGAACATCCGGGAAAAGCTTGCGCGGCGCGTAAATCTCCCGGTAATAAACGGTTAAAAGTTCTTTTACCGTGGTTTTGCCGGCAAGGTCGATTCGCCACTGCAATAGAAAGTAATTCAAGACATGCTCGAAACAAGCCTCCCGGTGCGTCTGGCGGGAAAGCCGTATCATCGCTTCAAACAGTTCCCGATACGCCGGGAAAAACGTTTCGACATCCGGGGCTTGCAGGCCTTTCTTCCGCATAAAATCTATCAGCTTGCGAAACGCGGCGGCATCGTCTTCCTTAACCAGGTCCACCAGGGTGTAGGACCAGTCAAACAAAACGGCTTGGAAAGGAAAGCTCATCCTGAAGATTCCGAAGATGTTTTTTTTGTAATCGGTGTGCGGTTATTCAAGGAGCCGCGGCCCGTAAAAAAGCAAGTAAGCGCAATATAATTCAAGAGGTTATCATAAAAGCCTCGAACGCATCCGAAAAAACGTCCGCACGCTTCAATTTTTCTGATAAACAAAATAGGAAAATTCCTACATAGTGCTTGACCTTGAACCGGCTTTCCTGTTTCCTGTTAGACGATTCCAGATTAAGCTTTCAGGTAACTTGTGCCGAACTTAAGAGAACTTCCAAAAGATATCCGCACCAATCAGGAAATGATTCAGGAGGCGCTGGAGCTGGGTTGCCTCCAGGCAAAAGTCATCCAGACGAAAACCATTTCCCTGGCCCATTGGCTTAAAACCCAGTGCCAGTTCGGTTGCCCCCATTTTGGAACCCGGCTCACCTGCCCGCCCTTCACGCCGGTTCCGGACGAAGTTTCGGAACTGTTGCGGGACTACGAAAAAGCCATTCTGATTAAAGCCCCCGACTGCAAACAGGTGCGGGGGATCGTCGTCCGCCTTGAGGACAGCTTGAAGGACAAAGGTTATTACAAAGCTTTCGGCCTTTGCGCGACGGCCTGCGACCTGTGCGAGGAATGCACCATCGAAACCGGTTGCAAATTCCCCGCCCAGGCCCGCCCGACTCTCCGCGCCTTTGGGGTGGACATTCCCAAAACCATTTTCAACAACGGCTGGATTTCGGAAAAGGCCATGGACCATTGCGCGACAACGCATCCCATCGGCCTGGTGCTGATGGATTGATCCCGCCCGGATTTTCCGCCCACTGCTTTCGCAACAACTTCTTTTCCCTCAATAAACCGACACACGTCTTTCCCGTTGTGCTAGATTAAATTCCGGCAACAGCAACCGCAAACGTCCACGGGTCAGGCAAAATGGGTTCCCTGCTTCCTTTTTTCCTGGTTTACGCCGGCGGGATATTAACCACGCTCCCCGCCTCCAGGCACTTCCTGTTTCCCTGTCCCACCCTTGTCCTCACCATCACCGCAATCGCCTTAATCGCCCGGCGCAAAAAGAATCGGCCCGTGAGTTGGGCCTTGTTAACCGGCTTGTTCGGCCTCGGTTGCCTGGCGCCCGGCCTGCCGGAGCATTTTCGGCCGGACGACCATATTCTGCTCCACTTGCAGGACGGCCGGCGGGCGGAGGTCACCGGGCATCTCCTCACGGTTACCCAAAAACCTCCCCGGCAGACGCATTACGTCATCGAGCTGGCGAAAATCCGTTATCGCGAAAGCGCCGCGGTCCCTGTCAGCGGCCGCGCCAGGATCGTTTTATATTCCGCGGCAAACTTCCTGCGCCCGGGCGACTTGCTACGCATCCACAACGTGCGGTTGAAACGTCCGCGAAACTTCAAAAATCCCGGCCGCTTCGACTACATCCGCTATCTGGAATCGAGGGGAATCAGCGTCATCGGCAACGTTTCCAAACCCGAATCCGTGGAGAAAATCGGCGCCGTTCCCCTGTCCGCCTTTGTCACCTTGCGCCACGCCGCCCGGGAAAACATGTTTCGCACGATCGACCGCCATTTGAGCCCGCGGAAAGCCGGTTTGCTGAAGGCCATGCTCCTGGGGGAAAAACAGACACTGCCGGACGACATCAAGGAAGATTACCGCGCCGCCGGCATCGCCCACCTGATGGCGGTTTCGGGACTGCATATCGGCTTTGTTTCCCTCGCCTCTTACCTTGTTGCTTACCCCCTTTTGTTTTCTTTCTTCTGCCGCTATTTTCCGTCGGCGGCGCGGGCCGGGAAAGCCCGGAAGGCCGCCATCCTCTTCACCCTGTTGCCGCTCTCGTTCTATGGAATCCTCGTCGGAGCAAAAGTTTCCGCCCTGCGCGCCGGAATCATGATTTTCGTTTTCCTGCTGGCGATCCTGGTCGACCGGGGTCACCGGTTGTTCAACGCGCTTCTGCTGGCGGCATTCGCCGTGTTGTCGTGGAACCCCAGAGCCATTCCGGACGTCGGGTTTCAGTTGTCGTTCATGGCGGTGTTCAGCATTTTGTTTGCCCTCCATTTCATCCGCAAGCAAAAAAAGGACGCCATCGACCGCATGAGGAAACCCGGTTGGTATGAGAAATACCTGAAAACCACCGTATGGGTCACCCTGGCCGCCAACCTGGGCGTACTGCCCATTTTGCTGATTCATTTCAACCGCGTCAGCCTCGTCGGATTTTTCCTGAACATCGTGATTGTGCCCTTTGCGATGGCGCTGATTCCCCTGGCCCTTCTGGCGCTCGCGCTGGGCCTGCTCTGGCAACCCCTGGCGGCGCCGTTCATGCCGGTCATTTCCGTATTACTGAAGATTTTTCTTATCGTGCCGCATTTTTTCGCCTCACTGCCCTACGCTTCCGTATTTCTCGCCACGCCGCCGCACCTCTGGTTTGCCTTGTATTATGCGACCTTGTTCGGCGCGGTTTACTGGCTCCACAAATACCGGGAGAACCAAAGGCAACCGGAGACGCCTCCGCCGCCCTGGCTCAAGCCCGCGGCATACGGCTTGATGGCCGCCGGCCTGTGGGTTGTCACATGGATGGTCTGGCCGCGGTTTCCGCAATGGCCCTCGGAAAAACTCTCCGTCTCCATTCTGGATGTCGGCGGCGGCGAGTCGATCTTCATCGAATTTCCCAACCATCAAACCCTGTTGATCGACGGCGGCGGATTTTTCGGCGATAGTTTCGACGTGGGACGCTTCGTCGTCGCCCCGACGCTGTGGAACCGCGGCGTCGGCAAAATCGACTACATGGCGGCGACCCACTCGGACGACGACCACATCGACGGCCTGGAATCCCTGCTCGACCTGATGCCGGTCGGCCACCTGCTCTACCGGGACACGGGAATCGGCGACGCCCGCTTGACCACGTTCCGCCGCAAGGCCCTGGCGCGCAACGCCGAGCCGATTACCCTGCAACCGGGACGGCCGATTCGCGTGGGAGAAGTACAAATCACGCCGCTTCACCCCAACACCGATTACGCCCGCCGGGAAAAACAAAACGGGCAAACCCGCGTCAGCAACACGCTATCGACGGTACTGCGGCTGGACTACCGGGAGTTCAGCATGTTGTTTGCCGCCGACATCGGAGCCGGCGAGGAGCGTTATCTCATCGAAAACCGGGCGGCCCTGCGCGCCGATTTTCTCAAAGCGCCGCACCATGGAAGCCGGTTTTCCAATACCGAAGCATTCATCAAAGCCGTCCGCCCCAGGACGGTGTTTTTCTCCAGCGGCTACCACAACCCGTTCCACCACCCCGACCCCCGGGTTGTGCAACGCTACACGGATTTCGGCGCAACCGTGTGGCGCACCGACCTCGACGGCGCCATCACCATCACCACCGACGGCTACACCCATCATGTCCGAGGACATCGGGATTTGTAAAAACCCCGCGACCAGGCGGGCCGCGCAAAAAACCGCCATACCTGACCGGCCCCGCCCGCATTCCTGTCATGGTGAGCCCGTCGAACCGTGACAGCGCCTGACCGTAGCCGTTTTTTCCGAAAAAAAATTTTTTGAAAAACGAGGAACGAAATAGTCGAAACGTCAGGTAGCAAACCCGCCAACCCCTTGCGCCACAAGCCGTTTCTTCGGTTGCCGGTCAGGTAAAAAATGAACGATTTTCGCGGCAAAACGCCCCAAAAACCGGATCGCATTTTGTCCTGTATCCGCATGATTTAAAACGACTTGTAAGAACTGGTTTTGGCATGTCGAAGCCCGCGTTTTGAAGATTAAAATTTACCATACCGAAATCACCAAAAGCCGCAAAGAAAGGCAAAAAAGTTGAACCACCGATGCCTGCCCTGAGTCTGTCGAAGGACACACAGATGAACACGGAAAAACCCCATTTGAAATTTACTCCTTCTTCTGGAAGGGGGCTGGGGGGATTTTTCTTTGCGCCCTTGGCGCCTTTGCGGTTCCCGTTTTTTCCCGGTCTCCGATCTCCGTTTTTTCCGACTCCCCGTCACGCTGAGCCCGTCGAAGCGTGACCATTGACCGTCTCCAGCCTCCCGTCTCCAGTCTCCGATTTTTATCCCCTTATATATAGCGTGAAATGCAGGGATGCGACCGCGCAACGCCCGTGAATCCGGCGGATTGAAAGACAAGGAGGGGGAGGTGTC
>JBHHYO010000008.1:0-65873 GCA_046757665.1 Nitrospinales bacterium | reverse complement strand
AAACAGATTCATCCTTCACCCGGCATTCTGAAAAATAGACTTTTTCAGGGACGACTAATTAAAAAAATGGCTCAGGCGTCAAGGAGATAATTCCCGAATTTTTTATGTCGGATATCGTTGAACTCATACAGGAAAAACTCAGCAAGGACGGGCAAGTCCTCAACCTGAAAGCGCACTACATCCGGGAAGTGGGCGCCCAAAAACTGGCGCAATGCGATCTGCTCGGCGACCTGCGGGCGCTCGAGCTGTCGCAAAACGACATCGGCGACGAGGGCGCCAAAGCCATCGCCGAATCCACCTGCTTCCCAAAACTGAGAACCCTGAACCTGCAATCCAATAAAATCACCGACAAGGGCGCGGAGTACCTGGCCAACTCCACCAACCTCAACAACCTGAAAATTCTAAAACTGGTTATCAACGACATCACCGAGGTCGGGGAAAAACTGCTCATCAATTCCAGAAACCTGACCAGCCTGACTTCCTTGAAATTCCGGGCTTGACAGCCCGTTTTTCTGATGCCGAATGGCCGAAATTCTTACCGTTTAATATGTTGTAAAAAAAGGAGTTAAGTTATATTTCCGGCAGGGTTAAATTTAGGCTTGACTTATAGCGGGGGTTCTGATATTCCACTAAATAACCCCGGCGCGCGCCAACAAACGGTTGGAGAACAAAAAACACCGCCGGGGGAAAACCTTTTCAACAACAATGATTTTTAGCGGAATATCTCGCAACTTATAGGTTCGAAATATCCATTTTTGAAAGGGGGAGGACATGATTAAAAAAACAAGTACCATCATTTTTGCGGCACTGGTTCTTTTGGCTTTCTCGACGTTGGCCAGCGCCAACGTGTCTATCGTCAAGCCCGGAGGACAGACCACATGCGAAAACGCTTCCTGGGTTGTGTACAACCTCAGCGAAGACTCGGAAACTTCCATCCAGTTTGACATTGGCCCGTACGCCTACGCTTGGGATAAGGTATGGAATCGAACCCTGCCTCCGGGTGGTTTTCAAACAAATGCCATCGCGGTAAAATCCTCTATCAGCAACAAAGGACCGGGGGACATTCAGGTAAACTGCCAGCGCAAACGATTCGACAGCCACGACTGGAAGATCGATGCCGGGTCAGGAAAAACCTATCAGCCCAACTACCATCTGGATCATGTCCGGCCTTCCACCTACATCGAACCCGGGCTGGGTTTGGAGCCGGGTTATGAAAGAGGGCTTTTCGGCACTCAAGGGGAAAAACCCGAGTACAAAAGATAAGCCGAGTACACTCTGAATTTCAATAATAAGCCGGGGGGCTTCACCCCCCGGCTTTTTTATTTTCGCAACCCGACTGTCGAACCTTCATGGAGCAAAAAGCGGTGTCGGACTTTGAGGAGTATTTCAAGGACAACGGCGACGGGACTATTGTCGATCTGGAGGCGGACCTGCTTTGGTGCAAAAAAGACTCGCGCCAGGAACTGGGAAAATGGTTGAACTGGAACGAAGCCAACGCTTACATGAAAGCTTGCAACGAACAGAATTATCTGGGGTATAATGATTGGAGATTACCGACAAAAAGCGAATTGCGCGGATTGTTCGGAATGAAGGAAGCGTTTCGGCAAATATTCCTGAACCTGCCGGCGCAGGCCGAGCGCAAGGTTTCGAACTACCGCCAAGGCGGAGAGTTGAGCTACTGGACCGGCGAGACCCGGCATGGGTCCTTCGCCTGGAAATCTTACTTTCCCAATCCAAGGGAAATCTGCGTAGATCAACAAGTGTCGACCACGGGAACCTCCGTGCGGCTGGTGCGGGACCTGTAACAACCGCGATACCTTTTGGCGCAAACCCCCGGCGGCGCCGGCGGCGGAGCAAGGAGATTCAACATGTCCACCAACGACCCGAATGAAAAAGACCCGGAACGTTTAGAGAAGGAACCCGCGCCCTCTCTCGACGACGTTGATGAAAGCCTCGAAACCGAGGAATGGATAGGCGAGGAGTGGGGCGACGAACCGGAGGACGAAGAAACCGTCGTCGAACCGGAAATCCCGACGTTCGTGGACAACGGCGACGGCACCATCAGCGACACCCGCCACAAGCTCATGTGGGCCAAGGCAGACTCCTTTCATGAATTCGGTTATGGCATCAACTGGTTCGAGGCCAACGACTATTGCGAAAGCCTGAATGAAAAATCCTTCGCCGGATTCGACGATTGGCGGCTTCCCGGTTTCGAGGAGTCCAAAATGCTGTTCTCCTTCGACCAGTCGAACCGGGACAAGGACGGCGCCGAAATTCATATCAACCCGTTTTTCGAACCCGGCGGCGGCCACAATACCTGGACCTATGAGGAAAAACCCGACTACACCCAGTACGCCATGAAGTTCAGCTATGTCACCGGCAACGAAATCTGGGAAAACAAGGACAACGAATACTCCCACGTGCGCCCCGTTCGGAATGACACCAAGGAAGACTACGAACCCGCATGGCGGCAGGGCACCCGGAAATTCGAGGGCTGAGCCACGCGGGCGCATGACGCCCGAGCCCGCAAAAGGAGCGACAATGAACCATTACATGATCTACGGAAAAAAAGATTGCCAACATACGCAAAAAGCCCGCGACGACTTTACCCGGCAGGGCAAACCCTTCCTGTTCGTCGATGTCGACAGCGTCCCCGGAGCCCTCGAAAAAATGTTGCAATTCTCCAACGGCAAATACGTGGTCCCGGTCATTGTCAATGTCGATGAAGGCAACGCAGAGATCGGTTACACGGGCGAATAGTCCCGGCCCGAGAAACCGTTAAACCGCAACCCAAAAAAGGGGAACCCGTTCATGAGCGAAGTACCGCAAACCACCGGGGGGCCTTCCGCCCAGCCGGAAAAAATCGAAGACGAGGCGCCAAAACGCTTCGTCGAACAAGGTCCCCAGGCAATTCTCGATACGCAAACCGGCATCTACTGGCTGAAAAAAGATTCCTGGCAGGATAAAGGCAAGTTTCTCAACTGGCATGAAGCCAGAGATTACGTCGAAACCAAAAACATGCGGTCTGTCGGGGGCTTCGACGATTGGCGTCTGCCGACGCCCGATGAAGCGAAAACTCTTTTTGACAAAACCCGGGAGAACCCCGGCAAGGGCGGCGTGACCCTGCATCTGGACCCCGCCTTTCCCGAAGGAGCATTCAAAACCATGTGGACGACCGGGGACACTTCGACCCGCCGGCCGCGTCTGGATTTGACGGAAGGCAAATTGTTGATGGCGGAAGAATACAGTTTCGGCTCCACGAGACTGTGCCGCAAGGGGCCCGTTGACAAAGGTAACTCTTCTCGCGGAAGACGTCGCTGATATCTCCTCGCGGCTCCCGGTCTGCCGGCAGGGGTCAACGCGGCCTATTCGCCCCTGGCCTCCGCACCCGGTTGCTTGACGGAGGATTTGGCCTGCTCCGCCGCTTGCCGCGCCGCCGCCTTGGCGAGACGAAGGGTCCGATAGCCCCGCGCCAGTTGTTCGATCACTTCGTTTTTTCTTGCCTCGTCGATCTTCAGCCGGGCGGAGCGAATTAATTTTTCCACCTCCCGTTTTGCCCGTTCCCTTTCGCCGTTGCCCGCCAGAATGTCGTCGGTTTCATTCACCTGTAGTTTCAGCACCCCTCTGCGGGGCTTTTTTTGGGGAATTTCGGCCCTGACCAGGAAATGCCCGTGCGAGGAGTAAAATCCCTCGACTTCCGCCACCAGCAATTCCATGATTCCGGGAGTCATCTTCATCCCTCCCCTCAGGTCCACGACCGGGGCGAGAGTCCGGTCGTCAAAAAGAATATTTTTCTCGACCCTGACTTTTTTGACTTCATAGGAGGGTTCGCGTTGCCGGGCGGCGGTATCCTCCACTCCGGCCAGACCGGCAATCCCGGCCAGAACGCCGACAAACAGAATGAGTTTTCGCTTTTGTGGTCTCATAACGGATATATAAAAACGTAACGGAGCTTTTGGGCGAAAGTTTAAGAGTCGGGCTTATTTTTTATGCGCCGTTTTCGCCGCACCCGATGGTTAACCGCAATGCACGCGGAATTCCTGCGTTTCCAGAAAATTTCCGTCCAGCAGAATTTTCACCTGCCAGTCGCCGCTCAAGTTGGTGAAAAAAACGTCGGGCAGGAACGGGATTTCCGGACCCGGCGTGTCGCGAAACGCCAGAGCCACCCAATTTTCCACTTTCGGCCGCTCGGCAAGAAATTCGAGATCAATCTGATCCTGTTGCCGGCCCTGCGGGTTGAACCAAAGCGCCGTCACCTGATGTCTTCCCCGCAAGCCCAGCCAGGTGAAAGCAAGAAAAACCTTATCCCGGCAGTGAAATGTCGTCGCGGGCTGTTTTTCCTTGAGCGTCTTGGTCAAAACGGCGGTGTAGGAGGGCACGGTGGGTGCGGGGTCCTGGCCCCAGGTGGAAACCGGAAAACCCGGCAACAACATCAGAGCCAGCGCCGCCCGGAGCCAGCCGCATTTCGTTCGGGTGTGGCGGTTGCCTTCGGTGAGGGCAGGCCCGCGCATGGTCGGCAACATTATAATACCCTCAAGCCCGGCTGACCCGCAGGCCGCGGCTGACGAAGCGGAAGTCGAGGACGCGGGCGCCGTGGTTTCGCAAAGCGGCGGCAACCCGGTCCCGGGCGCCCTCGCGCACAAAAAACGCCAGGCATCCGCCGCCGCCGGCGCCGCAGGTTTTGGCCGCCGCCGCGCCATGCCGCCGCGCCAAGGCAATCAGGCGATCCATCTCCGGCGTACTGATGCCGGGCGCCAGGGCGCGCCGCGCCCGCCATTCCGCATCAAACCATTTGCCCACCGCGTCGATCCGGCCCTGCGACAGGGCGCGCTCCATCTCGCGGGTGACGCAGGCGATTCTTGACAGCTTGTTCATAACGCGGCGGTTTCCGTCCAGGGCTTTTTTCATCACCGACCAATTGTTGATTCCCGATTTTCTCGGTTTCCCCGTAAAACACAGCACAAACCGCCAGCTCAACTGTTTCAGGTCCACGGCGATTTTTTCCGACATCATCCCCGCCCCGCCCGGGCGCACAGACTGTACGCCGCCGTAAAGCGCGGGGAAATAATCCTGCCATCCGGTAGGCGTGCCGATGACCCGGGTTTCGATGTCCTTGGCGGTCGCCACCAGCCGGCTCCTCGGATGGGGATGCCGGAGCAGTCGATTCAGCGCGCCGTTCAGCGCGATGCCCAACGCCGACGACCCGCCGATCCCCGACCCCGCGGGCGCCTGGCAGTCCGTCACAATGTCCAGTCCGCTTTCCGGTCGATAGAACCGCAGGGTTTGTATGATCAGGTCCAGGGGATGGCCCTGAGGAAGAGTCTGCAAAGAAGAAAACCGCGCCCTGATCCCGAGATCCCGCGACTCGACGCAAATCGCCCGATCCCTTCTCGGACGCAACTCCACGGTAGCGTACAGGTCGATGGCCGCGTTGAGCGTCGAAGAACCGTCCAGCAATAAATAGAGCGGCCAAATATCCAGCGTACCCCCCGCAAGATCAATCCGGGTGGGCGCCGTGCTTTTAATCATGGCGGGAGGGGGGAATGTGGCTCATCCAGGACCAACACGCGGGTGGGAAACGGTTCCGTTCCAAACCTTAACTCTCGATATCCCGAATCTTGCCGTTCAGCTTGTTCCGCAACGCTTCGTAGGAATCCTTTTTGATGATCCGGTTGAACTGCGACCGGTAGTTCCGGATCATGCTGACACCCTCGATGACGAAATCGTAAACTTTCCAACTGTCCTTGTGCTTGATGAACTTGTAATCGACGGCGATTGACCCGTCGGGCCGCGCGATTTCCGTTTTGACCATGGCGTATTTGCCCTTGACCTTTTCTCCCAGGTAATTGATGGTTTCGTTGCTGTACGACTCGAGTTTGCTCGCATAGGAGTTCTCCAGCAAGTTGCTGAACAGCTTGACGAATTCCTGCTTTTCGCTGGGAGTTCTCTGTTTCCAGTTCTTGGCCAGCGAGCGCATACTCATTTGCTCGTAGCTGAAGAGGGGATCGATGACATCGTGCAACATGGCTCGCCGCAGTTTCTTGTCTTTTTTGTATTTCGCGCTGGTAACAATGTCGATAACCTGGTCCGTAGCCTTTTTGAGAGTGTCGGTAGCCGTTGCGGCGCGGGCCTGCGCCGGAGTCCACCAAACCGTTACAAGAAATAAGATGAGTGCCGGAACAATCCAGCGAAAGTTGATCCTCTTCATTGTCGTACTCCTGAAAAAAGTTGCGCCCAAGATATCTTAACGGGTTGCTGAAAAACCGGTTAATGAGATTTTTCCCGAAAGTCACATCGCGCATTTATTATAACAAATCCCGGTTATCCGAGAGTTCAAAAAAAACGCGAAATTCAAAACCGGCAAAACCGGCGCCGCTTGCAAGTGGCCGCATAAGATGTCGCTGGGAAACCGATTTTATTACATCCGGTTCGAAGAAATGCGGCCAACAGACCGTCACGCCGGGCCAGAAAAAATTAGCATGAAGCTCTCCCGTGGTCAATCGGAATCTCCCTCCGGCGGGAGTGCCGCCCGCAGGGGCGCCGCCCTTCGTCCGCAGGCAATAAATTTAATCTAATTCATTTAAATTATTGACAATTATGCTAATATTTAATATATTTTTTTCGCTCGCCCGGCAAGGGGCGGCAAAAAACTTTCTGTTTTTTGTAGAACCTTAAAGCCACCGCGCTGTCTTCCCAAACTGCCGGGAGAATGCTGAGCGCGGCCTTGCAACCTCGGTGTATGCACATCCGGAACCGGTTTGCCAACATGATGAAACGTCTTGCGTCGTTGCCCGCGCGTGCCCTGGGACCGGCAGTGGTCTGCGCCCTCATCCTGGCGGGTTGCGGCGGCGCCGAAGTCAAGGTCCACAAAAATATCAACAGCGGTTCTTACGTCCGCAAGGATTTCAATCCCTACGAAGTGGCCGTCCTCCCTTTCACCATTGTCGAGGAGGAAAATTCGCCGGAGAAACCAAACGCCATTTTGCGCGAGGTGTTTTACACCTATTTCAGCTATCTGGGATACGCGGACCTGCCGGCGGCGCAGGTTGACCGGAAGTTGAAGGACGCCGGATACACCGACCCGGCCCGCATTGCCGGCCTGTCCCCGGAAACCCTCAAGGAACTGCTGGGGGTTGACGCGGTCGTCAAGGGCCATGTCCTGGCCGCCAACAATTTTACCGGCGGCATTTACGCCGAAACGCGCATCCAGGCGCGACTGCAAATGATCGACCTGCACACCGGAGAGACCCCTTGGGAAACGGAGCACAGCCAGCGGGACCAATCCAGCATAGCCAGCCTGACCCTGGCGCACATCGTTCAACAGCAATTGGAAAACGTCAAGACTCAGCAAGCGTATTACAAGGTTGCGGAAGAATTTTCCATCAACGTTCTCAAGGAAATTCCCGATCCCGCCGGTTCGCGGAAAACCGTAATCCGTCCGCCGGTTATCTCCCGGATGCAAACAAATCTCCAGGCCGGCCGGGCATTAAAGCCCGGCAACGTCCTCAAAGTCACCCTGCTGGGATTTCCGGGCCTGAAAGCTTCGTATGACATCGGCAACTGGAAAACCATGTTGCCGCTGGAGGAGATTCGCCCGGGGGTTTACGCGGGCGCCTATAACGTGTTGCCGGAAGACCGGGTTACCGATGCCCTGATCATCGGCCGCCTGACGGACCAACGGGGCCTGATCAGCAAAAAAGTTTACAAGGGCGCTACCCTGACCCTGGAACCTTTACAAAACCTGACGCAGGTACAATATGTGGACGATTCCTCAAAAAAATTCTGACCCGCGAGGCCGGAGAGCCGTTTGCGCACTGCTATTGATAGTCGCGGCGATTTGCGGCGGGTGCGGCACGAATCTGCACACCAAGGTCTCCGGAAACCTGAACCACCTTTCCCGCAACATCACCGTAGCCATCCTGCCGGTGGGAACGACGGAACCCGGCCAGAAAGAAGCCGCGCGCCTGCTCCGCCGCGACCTGTACGCCAGCCTGAAACAGTCGCGCTTCCACGTGCTCGAACGCTATGTCGTCGATGGCCTGCTGAAACAACATGGCCTGACCAATCCCGAAGACTTCAGCAAAACCAGCCCCATCAAGATGGGAGAGATATTGGGGGCCGACGCCGTGCTGATCAGCACCATGACCAAGGTGAAACGCTCCTATTTCGTCCTGCACTCCTCCATCGAGCTGGGCGTATCGGCGACCCTGACCGACACCCGGACGGGAGAAATCCTCTGGATGGCCGATCAAACCGAGACCGATTTCGACGGCATCGGCAAAATTCCCACCGGCATCGTATCCGCCCTGCTGGCGCCGATTCACCTGGTGACGAACAAACTGAACCTGCGCCGGATGACGCAAAAAATGACAACCAAGCTGACCGCCCTGGTCAAGAAACCCAATTTGGCGGAGAAGGAGGAGCAATTCGATTCGCTGATGGTAGTCAGCGCCGCCACGAAGGATATCCGCGACGTTAAGGACCGCCCCGTCCCCGTCGTGAGAGAAGCGCAACCCGAGGCCCGACAGCCGATTGCCGAAGCGCGTGGCCCGGCGTCCAACCCGCGGCCCGTACCGTCCGCCACCCCGGAGCCGCTTCCGGTGTCGAAAGCCGTTTTCCCGGCATCATCCGCCAGGTCGAACGCGCCGCAAACCGCCGTTTTGCGTCCTGCGTCATTTGCCGGGATCGTCCCGTCCGGCCAGCCGCCACGCAAAACCCAACTGGCGGTGCTTCATCCCGCGTCGCGGCCCGAGCCCGCCGCCGCATTTTTACAACCCCGGCCAACGCAATTGGCGATAGGCAAAATCGAACCGGCGACAGCGATAAAACCCGCCGTCACCCGGCGGCGCAACATCCAGACCGCCGCGCTCAAACCCGTGCGCATCGCCAAACCGCAAGCCGTCGCCAAACCGCAACCCGCCGCCAAACCTGATTTCGCGAGCAAACCGCAGACCATCCTTTACACCGTCCAGGTGGGAGCCTATGAGAACAAGGCGTTTGCCAGGGATATGATCGGCAAGCTTTCACGCAAGGGCTACCGCGCTTTTCTCACCCCGGTCAAAAAAGGCCGAAGCCTGCTGTACAAAGTCCACGTGGAAAAGTTTGCGGACAGGGGAAAAGCCATCCGTTATGCCCGCGATTTTTACGCCCAGGAAAAACTGGACAACTTCGTCACCACCCTGCGCGCCGGTTGACGCGGCGCGCCGGAGTCAATAGCGAAGCCGAACCCTCCGCCAGGCCGCGCCCGCGAGCAGTATCAAAAGTGTGCCGAGGCTGATCCGGACGCCGGCCGCGAATCCCTCGGGTTCGTAATAAAATTCGACGTTGTGTTCTCCCGCCGGCAACTGCACGGCGCGGTAGAAATAGTCGGCGCGCAGGAGGGTCCCCGGTTCGCCGTCCACCTTCACCCGCCAACCGGGGAACCAGGAATCCAGGAGCACCAGAAATCCCCCGGCGTTTTGCCGCGAGCGGATGCGGACGCGGTTGGGCCGGTAATCGATTGCCGTCACCGTGCCCTCGAATCCGGCCTCTTCGCCGATTTGAAGAGGCGGCGGCGCGTCGAGCAACACTTCCTTCCGGGGATCGAACGACTCATCGAAAAAAAGATTGACCAGGTGGGGATAACTTTCAACACGGGCTTTGGGAACCAGAAAGGCGCGGGGCAGGGCGTTTTTCAACTCCACCACGCCGGTCGGCAACGATTCCGGCACATCCTCCGGCCGGTCCGAAAGGTCGATGCTCAACACCTGATACTTGACGTTGCTACGTTCGAGAATCCGCCGCCTCTTCTCCGGCGGCGAGTGTTTGAATATCTCGTATCGCAGGGAAATGAAATGCAGTTCCACGCCGGGCATCCCGTTGACGTAATTCAGGCCGTAGATCGTCCCCAGATTGGGACGCAACTCTTCCTTGGCGAAAATGTGGCTCAGCAACAGGTTCGGCGCCCGCACGAACTGGCCGAAATCGATCTTGCCGGTGATCGGCCCCGAATAAATCCGGTACAGCTCTCCCGCCGGGGCCTGGACCTTTTTCAGAAGCCCCGGTTCCTGCAGGAAAAAGTTTTTGTCGATCATCGGCGTCAGCATGTAATGTCGCCAGAGCAGGTCGGAGAGGATCAGCGCCGTCAGCAGGGTTTTCATTACCGCCGGGCGGAGTTTTTTGAAGTGAAGCATCGACCAGGCAAAACCGAACAACAGCAGAAACCCGAGAGTCAGAGCGAGCCCGCTCGCGCCCGCGTGCCTGTTCGCCAGGTCCGCCAGGCCCGTCAGCACGCCCAGGCCCAGAAGGACTCCCCAGACCTTGCGGAGATCGAGCGTCCCCTCGGCAACCCGGCGCATGGCCGCGTCGATGCCGTGGCCCGTCAGAAAAACCAGGCTGAACGCCGACAGAAAATAAAACTTTTCCGGATAGCGGAATATTCCCAGAAAGGGAACCCAGTGGTACAAGGGTTCATACATGGGGTTGTATTTCCCCAGCGCCAGAAAAATTCCCACAAAAAATACGGCGCTCCAAAACCGGACGGCCTTGTCCTTCCACAGCAACCATCCGAGACCCAGAAAAACCAGGGGGAAAATTCCCATGTACACACTTTGCAAAAAGGAAACTGCCATGGGATGCGTCCGTTCCATGAACCCGGCGAAGTTTTTCGGCAGGAGCAGGGTGGCCAGGGTGGAAGGTTCCAGGGACCATTTGGCGTGGTCGGAGAACAGCAGGGCGGTGTTTCTGACGGAGTCCTTGATGATAGCGTAAGTCGGCAGAAGCTGGAGCGCGGCGAGGCCCAGCGACGGCAAGACAAGCGCGCCGAGGGCCGCGGCGCGGCGCAACGTCCCGGCAACGCGGGTCTCCGCCGCCGGAACGACAAGGATCGAATGCGCGCCCAGCAGGCAAACCGTCATGACGCTGTTTTCCGGGCTACCCCCCAGGGTCTGGCAGGTCAGGCAGGCAACGGCCGCCAGAAAGTTCCCCGTTCCCGCCGTTTGCAGATACCTTTGAAAGAACAGGAAAATCGCCGGCAACCAGACCATGGACTGATAATGGTTGTACATATTCATCAACGACAAAAAATATCCGCCCGCGAAAGCGGTCAGCGCCGAACACAACGCGGCCCCCACGGAAAGCCGCCAACAACGGCACAGGGCGAAAACCGAAACGCTCAGAAACAGGTGATGCAGGACAAAATACCAGTTGAAGGCGGCGACAAAATCGTCCAGAAAAAAAATCGCGCTCGGCGGGTAAAACGCGCCGGGATGCAGGGTGGCCATGAAGGGCATTCCGCAGAAAAGCGCCGGATTCCAGAAGGGCAAAAAACCCTCATGGTACGCCCTGGACAGGAAGAGCTTCATCGGATAGGCCGCCATGGGGACGTCCCGGTAGAAAAAGGTTTTATCCTGAAACAGTACCGGGGCAAAGAACTCGAGGCACAGGGCGGTCAACAACAAGACGGCCGCGCCGTCGGCCAGGCCGGCCCGGCGCGCGTTGGCGGGGATGAGGCGAATGGCGGCTGTTTTTTGTTCGGTCGTCACAAAGCGTACAGGGGTAAAAGTGATGTTAAACCGCCTCCGGCTACTCCTCATCGAGGAGCAAATCAACCGTTATCGACTCGTGCGCGCCGGGATAATTTAGCAAACTCTCGCGGTGTTTTCATTTTTCTTTACGGCGCCGGCGCGCCCGGCGTTTGCCAAAACCGGCAAAATGGAGTAAAGACATAAGGAGCGGCCGCCTGTCGGCGGCGTTCGACGGCATGGGCCGGGTCACGCATCAACCGATGGGAAACGGCGCGGCCGTTCCCGCACGGAAAAGAGAGCTTTGCATGAGTCTCCTTGTTTGACAGTCATTGCGAGGAGGCGAAGCCGACAAAGCAATCCAGAAGGCTGGATCGCCGCGCCGCTGGTCGCGGCTTGCGATGACGCCGGAGACGGGGAAGAATCTCGGGTTATGCAATGTTCTCCATGGAAAGGCGGTTGGTCCTGAACGCACACTCTCCGCAAACCGGCGCCCGTTCCGCCGGGCGCGGCAAGGAAACCGCACTGCTGTTGTTGTTCCTGGCGGTCTTTTTTTTCCCGCTTCTGGACGCTTCCAAAACGTTGTTCCCGGCGGACACGCTTTATTTTTTCCCTCCCTGGTCGGAACTCAAGCCCGCGGAGTGGCGGCACTCGCAAAATCCGCTCATCGGCAGGGACCAGAGTTTTCAAATCCTGCCCTACCGGGAAGCGGTGGCCGAGGCGTTTTCCCGCGGCGAACTGCCGCTATGGAATTCCCGGGCCATGCTGGGCACGCCGCTTTTGGCAAACGGCTCCTCGGCGGCGCTCTATCCTCTCACCTGGCTGTTGTCGCTCTGCCCGCTCTGGCTGGCGCTGAATCTCCAGGCTGTGATCAAGCTTTTCGTCGCCGGATGGTTCGCCTGCCGGTGGATGAAACTTTTTTCCCGCGAGCCGGCGCCCGCGGTGTTCGCGGCGGTGGGCGCCATGTTCTGCTCCTTCAACATGGTCTGGCTGAACCATCCGCAAAGCAACGTGTCGGTCCTCTTGCCCGCCGCCTATTATTACACGGAAAAGCTGGTGCGCCGGCCGCGTTGGGAAAATGTTCTCGGATTGCTGGTCGTCGTGTTCCTCCAGCTTCTGGGCGGCCATATGAAGACGGCTCTGTTGTGCGCGGTGGGCACGGGTCTTTATTTGTTGGTGCGGCTCGTTCTGATGAACCGGCAGGACCAAAACGCGGGTGTTGCGGTCCGTATACTGCGGTTCGGCTGGGCGTATTTTCTGGGAACCCTTCTTGCGGCAGTGCAGGTCTTGCCGTTTTTGGAATTTATCCGGCACAGCTACACCCTGCCGCATCTTGCCTCCGCGGCGGCGGATGCACTGCCCGCCCATTATCTGTTGCTCCTGCTGAACCCGAACCTGCTGGGCCATCCCGCCGCCGGCATCAACTGGGGCGGCCTGAACTTCAACGAGGGCGCGATCTACACGGGGGTGACGGTTTTGTTTGTGGCGCTGGCGGTTTTGCCCGCCGGACGACGGTCGTTGCGAGAGGCGGTCGGTGATTTCCCCAAACGCCCCACGGCCCTGGCCCTGTGCGCCGTCAACGGGTTTCTGCTCCTGTGGATTTTCGGTCCCCTGGCGGGTGTCGCCGACCGCCTGCCCTTGCTGGGGTGGACGGACCCGGCCCGGCTGGTCATGGTGTTCCAGCTCAACGCCGTTTTCGCCGCCGCGTTGTCGTTCGCTCTGTTGATGGAAGGCGGCGTCGCCCCGCCGTCACGCAAACGGCCGGCTGTTGTTGCTGTCCTGTTGACTTTCTGCCTGGCGGGAATTTTTATCTCTCCCATCCGCTGGCGGGACCATGCCGACTACCTGTTGTTTCACCTGGTCTGTTTCGCGGGGCTTCTTGTTGTTCTCGTTGCGCTGTTCGCCGTTTTTCGCCGGGGCGGCGAGGGCCGCGGGATTTTTTCCTGGGGGCTGTGTCTGGTCTTGTTCGTGGATTTGTTCCTTGCCTACGGGGATTACAATCCGGTGGTGGACAAACGCTGGCTGTCGCATCCGTTGCCGCCGGCGTTGCGGAAAATTCACGGCACGCCTTTCCGCGTTACCGGGCTGGACGCGCAACTGCCGCCCAACACCGCCATGCTGGCGGGTCTCGGCGATGTTTCCGGCCTGGGCAACCCCATCGACCTGCGGGCGCACCGTTTTTTGACCACCCTGTTTCCGAGCCTGGACGCGGGACGCGGAATGCGTAACATCGTATCGCTGACGACCGCCCGCGAGGCCGCGGCGTTGAACTGGCTGAGCGTCAAGTATATTCTGTCCTCAAAGGAGCCGCGGGACGCGAACGGCAAGCTCCCGTCCGGCTGGGACAAAATTTATGCCAGTGATCAGGTTTTGATATACGAGAACCGCGGCGTTCTGCCGCGCGCCCGTGTGGTGGCGCGCTACGAGAAACTTGCGGCGGAGCGCATTTTGTCGCGGATGCGCGACACGCCGGGAGACTTGACGGATACGGTGTTTCTCGAAGAAGACCTGCCGGAAGCGCAACGGCGCGGTCTGGAAACCGCCGCCGGCGCGCCGCCCGAGTCTTCCGTGCATATTCTGGAATACGGCGACAACCGGGTGTTGATCGAGGCGGTGACGGCAGGGCCGGGCCTGCTGGTGCTGGCCGACCCGGATTTCCCCGGCTGGCAGGCCCGGGTTAACGGTCAACCCCGGCCCATTCACCGGGCCAATTACCTGTTCCGCGCCGTTTATTTGAAAAAAGGCCGGCACACCGTCGAGTTCCGGTACCGTCCGGACTCGGTGCATTGGGGAATCTTTATCTCTTGTCTGGCTCTCGCCAAAATTCTTATTGTCACGTTTTGGCGAAGAAAAACACGCGAGGATCGATGACAAACGACGATGCCCCCGCAACATCCGCACGCGCCGAAACGCTCCGCACCGCCGCGGTTTTTTTCCTCGCGTTGTTCATCCTTGTCCTCAGGAACTCCGGGCATGAGGTTCTGTACCCGATTTTACCGGCGGAAGACGGGCGATTTCTTTTTCAGGATTTTTACAGCGACCACAACTTTCAAACCGTTTTCCGGCACTATTCCGGATACATTTCCGTTCTTCCCAACCTGCTGGCGTATGTGTTGACGCTTTTGCCGGTCGAGTGGGTTCCCTCGTCGTTTGCGTTCGTCTCGCTGTGCGTGACGGCGGCGGCGCACTCGCTGTTTTACCGCGTGACGGCGGAAATTTACGGCGACAGAGTGTTCGCCGTTTACGTCATGCTGATCGTTGCCGCCCTGCCGCTGGGGAATTTCTGGCTGGTCGGCGCGCTGGCTTATCAAAGCTGGAATTTCATGGTGATCCTGCTCCTGCTCGCCCTGTTGCCGATGCCGCGGAAAATTTCCGGCCGCGTGCTGTACGTTTTTTGGGTCAATCTGCTGATCTGGTCCCATCCGCTGTCGTTATTGATGGTTCCCTGGTATTTGTGGGGTTGGGTGAAAAACGCGCCGCGCCGGGCCGAGTACGGCGTGTTTTGCCTGTCTGCGGCGCTTTACGGGCGGATCGGGACGATCCCCGGCGAGATCGTCTGGCCCGGCTGGACGAACCTGCTGGACACGGGGCTCTCGCGGGTCGTGGGCGAGGCGTTGCTCGGCCCCGGCAACCGCATGTTGGTGCAGGCGGCGGACCATGAGGTTGTGTTTCTCGTTTTGTTTGTCCTCGCCCTGTCGGCGATGGCGTTGCTGTTTTATTTTTCGTGGCGCGGCAGGAGCCGTGCGGAAAAAGAAGCTCTGGCGCTCTTGACCGGGTTCGCCTGTCTGGTCTTCGCCGTTTCCATGGCCACCCGAATCGCGCCGAGAAATTTGTCGGCGGAATTTGCCGCCGGCGAATGGGGAACCCAATACGTCTATATTCCCAAAATGTTATTTGTTGCCATTCTGTTGTTCTCGGCGTACCCTTTTCTGAAAAAAATCGTTCGGCTACGCTTGCTCCACGGCGTGCTGGCCGCCGCCGTTGTCTGGGTGAATTTGAACGGCAACGCGGTGTATAAAACCCGAACCGACAATGGCAAAAAAGTCCTGCAATTCGTTGGTATCCTGTCCGGCGAACGGGACACCTGCCGGGCGGGTGAAAAAAAATACATCATCTTGAGAAAAGGCGATATCGGCACCGAAAAATTTCCGGGCAATTTCAATATCCGGATCGATATCTGCAATGAACCGCCCGGGTTAAACTGAAATGTCGGACTGCCGGTGAAATCCGAATCGACCCTTCATCCGAATCCCTCTTCCGACTCTGCCCCGCCCCGATTCCGTTCCGTTCTCGTCCGGATCGCCATTTTTGTTTATGCCGCCGCTTGTTTTTCTTACATAACCGCGGACCCGGACCTGTGGGGCCATGTCAAATTCGGCGGGGAAATCTGGGCATCGGGAAGCCTTCCGGCCACGGACCGTTACTCCTACACGGCGGACGGTCTTCCCTGGATCAACCACGAATGGCTGGCGGAAGTTCTGTTTTACCTCATTTACACGGCATGGGACTCAACCGGCCTCCTGGTTTTCAAGTTGATTGTCGGACTGGCGATTGTCCATCTATTGACCCGTCTTTACCGGGACCGGGAACGTAGCGAGTTCGTTTACCTGGCGTATTTCCTGCTTTTGGTTCCGGTGCTGGCGCCGGGGTTCATGGTTCGCCCGCACCTGCTGACCTATTTTTTTCTCACGCTACTGCTCTTCATGCTTCGCAGGTTTTTCGACGGCAACCGGCGGGCGCTGGTCTGGACACCGCTTTTGATGCTGGTTTGGGTCAACTGCCACGGCGGGGTGGTCGCCGGGCTGGGCATTTACGGCGTGGCGGCGGGTTACGAGACGATCCGTTGCCGCCTCACCGGCGAAAACCGTTGGCGGCCGCTGGCGGGGTATTTCGCCCTGTCCTGCCTGGCGCTGTTGGCGAATCCCCATGGTTACGAACTCTGGCGGTTCTTTTACCATTCCCTGTCCCTGCCCAGGGAAATCTCCGAATGGAATCCGGTCGCTTTGTGGGACACCAGTTACTGGCAATTCAAAGCGCTGGCACTGCTTGCCCTGGCGGCGCCCTGGCCGGCGGACCGGGACCGCCTCCGGGAATTCATTATTATCCTGGCGGCGGTGTATTTCGGGTTCAAGCATCAGCGCCACACGGTTCTGGCGGGTATCGTCATGACCCCTTTTCTTTCGCGGCGGCTCGCCGAATGGGCCAGGGGAATCCGCCGGCCGGGCCAGATGGCCGCCGGCGGCGCTTTTTCGCCCGCCCATCATGCGGCGCTTGCCGTGGGGCTGGGCCTTTTCGTCGTCTTTGAGGTTTTTTTCACTTTCAACCAGCATCGCGCAAACGATTTTAAAATTTTGGTGGATCCGCGGGTATATCCCGTTTACGCCGTGCGGTTTATGCAGAACAATCGGCTCAACGGGAACATTCTGGTTCCGTTTGACTGGGGGGAGTATGTGATCTGGCATTTGCCCGGATCGCGGGTGTCGATTGACGGCAGGTTCCGCACCGTTTATCCGGAAAAGGTCATTCGGGCAAACCGGGCCTTCAGCGAGGGGTCGGCGGGCCGGCGGGTTTTGCTGGACGAGTACCCCACCGATATCGTCCTCATTGGCAAATCGTTGCAAAACCCGCGTTTGCCTGACGCGGCCGGTGGCTGGATGCGAATATACGAAGACTGGAATTCGATGCTGTTTGTTCGTCAAACGGCGTCGCCCGGCGCAAGACCGCGGAAGCTTCACGACTCGCAATGGATTTACCCGGCGGAGCGGCCTTCATATGTTTTTCCCTGAACTTGACGGAAAAACCCGGGTGTCTTTTATTGGTCGTTAGAAAGTAACGTTTCCGGCGCTGTCAATGGAATAGGAAGTGGTGGAGCTGGCATGGCTGGCCGTCGCGGCAAAGGCGGCCTCCGTGGTGGTGGTAATGCTCAACGAGACGCCGCCGCTCTGGACCAGGCCATAGGTGCTTTCCGTTGCCTTGGCCAGGGTGCAGTTGTCGTTGGAGCTGTTTTCCGCCCAATAGGCCTTGCAGGCCAGGTACAGGTTGTGCAAATCACTCTTGGAGGCGGCATCGTGAGCGCGTGCCTTGTCTTCTATGAACTGGGGAATTGCGATAGCGGCGAGTATTCCGATAACGGTTACAACCATCAACATTTCGATGAGCGTAAAACCTTTTTTATTTCCGGTCAAATGAGTTCCGGTCAATATTTTAGCTTGTCGAAACATGACTCACATTACATCATTAACCCTTAAAAATACATTACTTTTTTGCGGGTATCGGCCAACCGGAAAAGCTCGGCGAATCGACCGCGGCAGGGATGGTTTCGGGAATCTTGAACAGTGGGAAGAGCAAAACTCCCCTCCCGTGAAGGGAGGGGAGGAAAATCAGGCATCTTGCATCGTCAGGAACTCAATCAAGTAACATTCCCGGCGCTGTCAATGGAATAGGAAGTGGTCGAACTTGCATGGCTGGCCGTTGCGGCAAAGGCGGTTTCCGTGCCCGTAGTAATGGCCAACGTGACGTTGCTGGTCTGGACCAAACCATAAGTGCTTTCCGTTGCCTTGGTTATGGTGCAGTTGTCGTTGGAGGCGTTGTCCGCCCAATAAGCCTTGCAGGCCAGGTACAGGTTATGCAAATCGCTCTTGGAAGCCGTATTGTAAGCGCGCGCCTTGTATTGCGTAAACTGAGGAATTGCGATGGCGGCGAGTATGCCGATAATGGCTATAACGATCAATAGTTCAATCAGCGTGAAACCCTCTTCATTTCCGGTTGAGCGAATTCTCTTCAACATCTTGCCACCTCCCATGGGATAAAGTAATTTTATCAAAGTGAGTTAATATACGAGTACTCTTCCAAGATATCAAGCAATTAATATACCATAAAAAATGAAGAAATAAAAATAAAATAAAGGCCAAAAATTCAATGTGTTTCGAGATATGGCGGGGAACGGTGGGGTTTAAATAAATGTCAGTAGTGACAATTTTTGTCTCTCCCGGCCGCCGGAATCGCGGAGTTCGCCGGCCATTTGCCGGCAAAACGACCGGCGAAATTCCCGGCGCCGGGTTTTCATCCCCGCAACGAAGTGAATAGTGTGATAAAAGTAGGATAACGGACGTTTCCCCCAATGGTCGAGAGAAAACGATTACCCTTTGCCGCCCCTGGCCGATGCATGTAACAAACGATACAGACAATTTCTTCGGCAACCTTTCGTTACGGGCGGCGTTGCTCGCCGCGGTTCTTCTGCCGACATTGCTGGTCTTCAGTTTTTCCCTGAACTGCGGTTTTGTGTGGGACGACGGCCGGTACATCCAGAAAAACCCGATCATCAAAGCGATCACGACGGAGAACCTTTACAAGATGGTCCGGGGAGATCAGTCGCCGACCTGGCATCCCCTGACCTGGCTGTCGCACGCGGTGGACTACCGGTTATACCGCCTGAACCCTGCGGGGCACCACCTGAGCAACCTGATTGTGTACGTTCTGGCGACGGCGTGCGTGTTTTACCTGTTTGCCTTGCTGTTGCGTACGGCGGCGCCGGCACGGAGCGATACCGCGGTGTTGGTGGGGGCGGCGCTGGGCGCCTTGCTGTTTGCCATCCACCCCCTGCGGGTGGAATCCGTGGTCTGGATAGCGGAACGCAAGGGCCTGCTGGCGGGGTTGTTCTTTTGTCTCAGCCTGATCGCCTGGGTGCGTTACGCCCAGGTTGCAGGCAGTGCGCGGCGCATTCGCTACGCCGCCGCCCTGGGTTTCTTTCTGCTGGCGTTGATGTCCAAACCCACCGTCGTCATGCTCCCCGTCGTCCTTCTGCTCCTTGACGTCTTTCCCTTGAACCGTTTTCGCGGCCGGGAAAGCGGTTTTCGCATTTTTCTGGAAAAAGTTCCGTTTTTTGCCCTCAGCCTGATCGCCGGCATTTTGGCGATCAAGGGTGAAGCCGAGGGCAAGGCCTTGACCTCATTCCAGGTCCTGAGCCTCGGGGACCGGCTGGTGCACATGGTGAGGAGCTGGGCGTTCTATGTCGAAAAAACCTTGTTTCCCACCCAGCTGACGCCGTTTTATCCCATCCCCGCCGACGCCTCGGTTTTCAGCGTTTCGTTTTTGTCCGCCCTGGCGCTGACGGCGGGCCTCACCGGCGCGGCGATTTGGCAGTGGCGGCGCGGACGGCCTCTCTGGCTCGGCGCGTGGCTTTATTATCTTGCGGCAGGACTGCCGATCATCGGCATCATCCATGCCGGCAGGCACCTGATGGCGGATCGATACAGTTATCTGCCGACGCTGAGCTTTTATTTTCTGGCGGCCGCCGGCATGGCGAAACTGCTGGACGGCAAACGGTTTGCCGGCCCCACGCTCGCTGTCGCTGTAACCGTCATTGCCCTGTTCGCATCCCTGTCCCTGCACCAGATAAACGTCTGGAGCAACCCGCTTGCCTTTTGGCGGCATGTCACCGCCGTTTTTCCCGACCGGATTCCGATTGCCCACAACAATCTGGGCGATGTTTATCTCTCCAAAGGGTATTATAAGGACGCCGAAAAGGAATTTAAAACCGCCTTGAGGGCTCTGCCCGAATTTCCCATTGCCCTTGTCAACCTCGGAAAGGTGTACGCCAGGACCAACCGGTTCGAGGAAGCTGAAACGATCCTGAGGAAAGCCATCGCAATGGCTCCCGGTTCCCTGCCCGGACACAGCGTGCTGGCGAAATTTTTTGTGCAAAGGGGATTGCTGGACGCCGCCGAAAAGGAATTTAAAATCGCTCTCAAGATCCAGCCGGATTCCGCCGACGACCACAACAACCTCGGCGGCGTTTACCGGGCCAAGGGGTTATACCGACAAGCCGAAAGGGAATATGAAGCGGCTTACAAGGTCGATCCGGATTTCGAGATCGCCCTGATCAACCTCATCACCCTTTACCGGGAAATGAGTGCGTTGAAAATCCGTCCGAACGGGAAGAAGGAGGGCGGCCATGAGTGAAGGCGGGACCGAACATGAGGGTTTGCTGGGCGGGAGTTTCGATCCGGTGCATTATGGGCATCTGCGTCTGGCGGCGGAAACGCGGGAGCGGTTCCGGCTGGACCGCGTTGTGTTTGTTCCCGCCCACGTGTCGCCGCACAAACGGGATCAACCCGTCACCCCTGCCCGCCACCGGCGGGAAATGCTTCGCCTGGCCCTTCTCGACGAACCCGCGTTTGGCCTGTCCGACATCGAACTGCAACGCAAGGGAGTTTCCTATACTGTCGACACGCTGGAAGCCCTGCGGGCGGAGGGGGGGGTGCGAAAGGAATTTTATCTGATCATGGCGTCGGACACGTTCCGGGAGTTGGGCGCCTGGAAAGATTACCGGCGTATTCTGGAACTGGTTCATGTCCTGGTCGCCGCGCGTCCCGGGGAAGCTCCCGGCGACCCCGCGGAAAGTTTGCGACGCCTGTTTCAGGAACCGTCGCCGTATGAACCGCCCTCATCCGGCGAAAACATGCGGGAATACCGCCGACGGGACAACGGGCGCCGCCTGGTTTTTTTCCAACTCAAAACGCCGATGGCTGTTTCATCATGTCAAATCCGTGACCGCATTCACCAAAAAGCCTCAATCAAAAACTTCTTGCCACCCCAGGTAGAACATTATATTATTGAAAACAATCTGTATGGATTTACCAAGCCCAATCCCCAATCTTTCAGGGAATGAAAACACCTTTAGATGAACTCCCGGCTCTCGTTATCGAGGCCGCACTGGAAAAAAAAGCGTTTAACATCCTGGTCTTGGATCTTCGTAACCGCTCGGATATCACGGATTACTTCATCATTTGTAGCGGCAACTCGAAGGCCCAGGTTCAAGCCATAGTCAATTCCATCCTTGAAAAAACCTACGAGACCTCTTTCAGACCGGCCGGTATCGAGGGGCTGAGCACGGGAAACTGGGTTATTCTGGACATAGAGGATGTTTTTGTCCATGTGTTTCAAAAAGAGGTGAGAAGTTATTACGACCTGGAGCGTTTGTGGGGAGACGTTCCGGTGACCGAGATTGAAGCGGCAGCGAATTGACATTTTTCAAGTGATACCAAAATGAATAAAAGAAAATTGCCGACGTTTCGCAAGAAACTCGAAAAAATTCGGGCCGACCTGATCGGCGACGCAGAGCAAACCCTCAAATTAAGCAAGGAATCTGAAAGTCAACCGGCTCCCGATATTTCAGATGAGGCGACGCGGATTTACCACAGCCAATTGATGCAAAACCTTGGCGATCAGGAATGGGAGACCTTCAAGCTGGTCGACGAGGCTTTGGAAAAAATCGAGAACGGCGGTTACGGGATTTGCCGGAAATGCGACCAGGCTATCCCCGAAGCCCGCCTGAATATTGTTCCCTTCGCCCAGTACTGCGTGGAATGTCAAAACGTGATCGAAAAAGAGCGGGCGGCGGAGAAAAACCCCTCCGGTCTTTGATCCGGCGGGCCCCAAGTTGAGGAACGGGTCATGCTTCGACAAGCTCAGCATGACATTCGTGTCGTTACTTGGGGCTTGGCGGTGTCACCCTACTTGGGGCTTGGCGGTGTCACCCTGAGCCTGTCGAAGGGTGAAGCTTCCGGTATGCGGGCGCACCGAATAAACGGTTTTTCATATACCGCGCAATGATCCATGCGTCCCGCCGGGAGATGGCGGTCGCGGTTTGTTTACAACATTGATCGGGGAATTGCTGTGTCTTTAAAACCGGTTTTTGTTTTTTTGCTGTTTATTCTCATTGCGGTTTATCTGGCTTTTCTGAATCCAAACGACGTTCACTTTCAGATCACCCAATCCCATTCCATTGAGCTTCCGTTCGTGGTTTTCCTTCTGGGCGCCATTCTGGCCGGCGTCATTTTAACCTCTCTTTTGAACTGGACGGTGGAAATCCGCCGTTCCTTCCGGCAAAAACGCTCCCAACACCTCCACAAACGCGAAGCAAAGGAGCGACGCAAGCTGGACGAGCTTTACGAACAGGGAGAAAATGCCCTGGCCGGGGGGCGGCTGGAAAGAGCGGAGTCCATTTTTCAAAAAGTGTTGCGCCAGGACCCCGGGCATGTCGGCGCTCTGCACCGGCTCGGCCTCTTGAAGAAAAAATCGGGAAACCGCGACCAGGCCATCGACCTGCACAACCGGGCTGTCGAGCGGGCTCCGGACAACCTCCCGGTGATGTTGAGCCTGGCGGAGGATTACCTGGAATCCGGCCAGGAGGAAAAGGGCATGAACGTTTTGCGGAAAATTCAGGAAGCCCATCCGGACTCACCGGTGCCCCTTTACAAAATCCGGGATTTGCATAGGCGCAAGGAGAACTGGGACCAAGCCATTGCGGTGCAACAGGATATTTTGACCCGGCTCGACGATGCGCGCAAGCGCGACGAGGAGCGCGGCCGGCTCGGTGAATTCCTTTACAACAAGGGGCTGAAACTTTACCAGGCCGGTCAGCCGGACGCGGCTATCTCCGAGCTTAAGCGGTCGATCCGCGAGAGCAATCGTTCCCTGCCGGCGTACGTCACCCTGGGCGACATCTATTTTGAGAAAAACAAAGTGCGGAAGGCGCTGAAAACCTGGAAAACGGGATTTGAGAAAACCCGCTCTCCGGTTTGCCTGCAACGGATTCGGCAAGCGCATCAACAGGCGGAAAAACCGGACAAGATTGTCGATCTGTATCAGGAGGCCATTCGCACCGCGGAGAACTCCGAGAAGAGCGCCCTGGTTTTAACCCTTGGCGCCATACTTCTGGATCAGGGAAAACCGGAAGAGGCGATCGACACCCTCAAAAGCATTTCATCGGACGCATCCCTGGTTCACAACATTCTGCTAAGCCAGTCTTACCAGGCCGGGAACTGCTCCGCCGAGGCGGAAAAAACCTCCCGGTCGGCTTTTGATGCCGCCCGCCAATCCCTGTTCAGTTACGCCTGCCGCGCCTGCCACGCCCCGCTCAAGGAGTGGAAGGGGCATTGCCCCGAATGCGGAGCCTGGGACAGCGCCGTCAGCCAGGCGGCCGACGTTTCGCCGGTCAACTCCCATTGACGGCCGGGCGACGCGAACCCCAAAACAAAAAAATGGTGTCACCGCCGTTTTTTTGTTCGGCGAGCGGGATGACCCATGGTTAAAATAAGGCAAAATCATCCTCTACGCTGGAGATCGAAATGAATATCGCAATGACGGGAATCACCGGCATGGTGGGAGCCCATTTGATCAAACGACTGGCCAAGCCCAATCCGGACGGTAGCGCAAACAACGTCAAGGCGCTGATCCGGGAGACCAGCATCGTCGAACACCTCAAACCCTTCGAGGACGTCGATTACATCATCGGCGACCTGGACGACAAGGAATCGCTGAACCGGCTGGTGTCGGACGCGGAGGTGGTGATTCACCTGGCGCACTTCCCCGGTCCGGTGCAGACGCCGGACGAATTGGTTAAAACCAACGTCAACGGGTCCTACGACCTGCTGGAGGCCGCCAAAAAAGCGCGGGTGAAGCAGTTCGTTTTCCTGAGCGCCTGCGCGGTGTTCGGCGAGGTTCTGCCGGAAGTGAACGCCGACAACCCGTTGAACGAAGACCACCCGGTGCGGCCGGGAACGCTTTATGGAGCCATCAAATCCGCCATCGAGGCGTTTTGCTTTTTTTTCCAGCGAAGCCGCGCCCTGCAGGTGACGATCCTCCGGCCCGTTACCATTTACGGCATTCGCCCGGAAATCGACAAATCGGAATGGTTCAAGACCATCGATTATCTGGCGACCAATTACAATGTAGACCTGCACGGGAGCACCAAATACGTTTCCGTGGACACAGTGTGCGACGCTATTTGCCGGGTGCTGGGAAACGGCGACGCCGCCGGCAAAATTTACCACCTGGTTGACGGTCACATCCACAACCTGGAACTGGGCGAACTCATCGCCGAGGTGGTGGAATCCTTCGGCGAGGCGCAAGGCGACAAGGGCCAGGAAGGTGTGCCCATGGACAACCGGGCGGCCCGGGACCTCGGCGTGGAGTTTCCGGGAAAAGAAGGCATCAGAAACTACGTCAAGCTGGTCCACCAACTGCAAATCCAATACGGCGGCGAGCGGCAAATCACTCAATGGTAACCAGGACAGCATCGGTTGCAACTGCCTGCCGCCGGTCGGAGCTTATATGAGGGACGACACCGCTCGTTCCCACGCTCTGCGTGGGAACGGAATTTTTGCCGCTCTGCGGCTTGGCTTGGAAACAAAGGGTTCCCACGCAGAGCGTGGGAACCAGGAGAGCGCAGAGCGCAGGGACCAGAAATGGATTTGGGTGCCTGGCCCATGATCTCATCGCAAAAATTCATTGACCAACTGCGGGTCGACGGGTTTGGATTTTTTACCGGCGTGCCCTGTTCGCTTCTTTCCGGATTGTTTGCGGTCCTGGAAAACCAGTCGGACGCTCCCTACATTCCGGCGGTGCGCGAGGACGCCGGTGTCGGCCTGTGCGCCGGGGCGTATATGGCCGGCAAGCTTCCCGTGCTCCTCATGCAAAACTCCGGCATCGGCTACTGTCTGAACGCCTTCACTTCCCTGAACCTCATCTACAAATTGCCTGTTCTTGTCATCATGAGCTGGCGGGGTTATGGGGGAAAAGATGCGCCCGAACACATCATCATGGGCGATATCAATGAAAACATCCTGAAAACCGCCGACATGGCCCATGCGGTTTTGACGGCTGACAACGAAGAGGATGTCATGCGCGCCGCACTTGAAACGATAAAGGACAAGGAACTGCCTTTTACCTTGTTGATCAAAAAGGGAACTTTCGATGAACGGCACTGAAGCTATCCGGGCGGTGATGTCTCTGGTGAGCGACGAGGCGGTGGTGCACGCCAACGGCTATATTTGCCGCGAATCGTTCCGCGTCAAGGACCGGGAAGCGAATTTTTACATGATCGGATCGATGGGCCTGGCCTCGTCGATCGGCCTGGGAGCGGCCATGAGCCGCCCCGACAAAAAGGTGATCATTCTCGACGGCGACGGCAATCTGCTGATGTCCATGGGCAACCTGGCGATGATTGCCTCGGCGGCGCCCGCCAACCTGGTTCATGTGGTGATCGACAATGAGGTGTACGAGTCTACCGGCAGTCAGAAAACGCTTTCGGGTTCGGTGCGGCTGGAGGAAATTGCCCGGGCCTCGGGCTATCGGTTGGTGCGGAGAGCGAGCGACATTGACACGTTGAAGCAGGCGTTCGGCGAGATGCTGAAAGCGGCGGGGCCTTCGTTTCTGCTGGTCAAGGTGTCGCCGAGTTTTGATCCGGCCACCGGGCGCGTCACGCACAGTCCCGAGGAAATCAAACGGCGGTTCATGAAAGCCCTCGCCGACTGAAGGCTTCGTGACTCCGGTCCCGGCGCTCCTTGTTTTTCCCGCTCGACATCATCAGGCTACTTTGCCGGCTGTTCTTGCGCCGACAGGTTGTCCAGCAGGTTTCTCACGGCTTGCCGCAACTTTACCTCTTCCTCCGCCGGGATCTGCTTGATGACATCCTTGGTTTTCGGATCAATAATTTTCAGAACCACTTGCCGGTCTTCGGTCACGGAAAGTTTTCTTTGAACATTTTCCTGAGCCAAGCTGGAAGAAGCGGCGCGTGGCTCATTCCCCGTTGAGGTGGACCTTGGAGCGGCGCCGGAATTCGCTTGTTTCAAGGATAATTTTCCTGCCGCGGAAAGAGTTACGGAATCGTCTTCCCGGGCCGGGCTGTTGACGGTAGACCCCGGATTTCCAGATGCGTTCGGCGTTGCCGCGGCAGGGGGCGGCTTGCTGACCGCCTGAACCGTTTTTGTGCTGGCATTAACCGCATTGACATCCATAATATTTCCTCCTTTCAGTACAAAAATTGACTTCCTTTGTCAGCCGGGCCGGAGCCGATTCTCCCAGGAATCTGAAATCCCCGTTTTTGATGGAACCCGGACTTTGTCCCTGCTCTTTTAACGGGAGAATTCCGGGAAACTTTAGGGGGGAAATCGAAATAAGTTGTAGATTCGTTGCCGTGGCGCGGAAAAGGCGAGGAAAGACTATTATTTCAACAGGTTGTATGCGGGGGCATCCTGCAAGTCAAGGGCTGGGGGCAGGCGGGAGAATTACTCTGCACAAGCTTCATTATCAAAATCCTCGACCATTTTCAGGGTGGCACGCAACCGTTTGGCCAAAATTCTCAGTATCGGCACCAGCGCTTTCGGGTTGCGATGGGATAGCGAAGCGAACGTTTCCGGGGTAAGCACGGAAACCGCGCAGTCTTCCAGGGCAGTCACCGTAGCCGTCCGCGGAAGACCGTCAACCAGCCCCAGTTCACCAAAGATATCCCTCTCTTGCAGAACTCCCAGGACTTTTTTCTCCCCCGGACCCATGGTCTTGGAAACCTCGACGCTACCCGACTCTATAATATAAGCACAGTCGCTCGAGCTACCTTCCTCAAAGATATCGTTTCCTTTTTTGATGTACAGCGTTTTCATGTCACCCTCAAATTCAGTTAAAATTTATATAAACTATAAGCTGGTCTAGCTATGATTAGATATAATAATTATTATTCTCGTGGTTTTCTGTCAACAGATTAAATGATTTTACCTATACCATAATAATGCATAAACTATACCAATATTAAATCCATTAATAATTATCTTATTAAAGCATTATTTTTCAATATATTCAATATAAAGGTTTTCTGCGGGCTCAAATTTTTTCCGATTAACAAGCACGTCCGTGTGGAACTTTTTTTATCACAATAAATAATGAGTGACAGTAATGGTCAGTATCAGGAAAGAGGGGAGATTGATAAAGCAAGGGTCATTTCCTAAGCGCTTACCACTTGGTTGCCGCCGGCTTGCCGGGCCTGGCAAACACGTTGTTCCGCTGTTTCCAGGCAGGTTTGCAGGGTCATGTTTTCCTCGAAAGCGCAGACCCCGGCGCTGGCGGTGACTCGCCGGGCCGTTTTAGCAACGGAAAAAACCTGGTTTTCCAGTTTGCGGCGGAGCTTTTCGGCAAAAGTCACCGCTCCCGCAAGGTTCGTTTCGGGCAAGAAAAGTAAAAACATTCCTTTTCCCTTGTGGGCTATAACATCTTGTTTGCGCGCCGTTGTTTTCAGCAGGCGGTCCACTTGAGTCCAAATAGCCTCGCCGACTCCGGAGCCGGCGGCGGCATCGGTTGCCTGGACAGGGTCAACGCCCAGCCGGATCAGGGAAAACGGTTTGCGGCCGCGTTGGAACCGGACGATCTCGAACTCGATCTGCTGAATGATGCCCCCGGGATGAAGCAGGTCCGCCGACGTATCGCCGGTCTCCAGCATTTCCAGTTTGCGGCTCGCCTCCTGGAGTTCGGCGGTCAGGTTTTCCCGTTGCCTGATCAGGAAATTCCGCTCCAGGTGCATTTCCACCCGGGCCACCACCACCGCCCGGTTGAAGGGTTTGGTAATGTAATCGAGCCCGCCCAGCTTGAATCCCTTGATCACATCCTTGGTTTCGATTCTGGCGGTGATAAAGATCACCGAAACGTCGCGCAGGGCGGCGTTCTCTTTAAGTCTGCGGCACGTTTCAAATCCGTCGATGCCCGGCATCATGACATCCAGCAGGATAAGGTCGGGCAGAAAGTAAGGCGCGATTTTAAGCGCCGTTTCCCCGTTGGTGGCGACCGAAATGTTGTATCCGCTCGGCTCCAGGGCTTTGCGTAACAGGTCGATATTGTCCAGGGAGTCATCGACAAGGAGAATTTTGGCCCCCGCGGATATTGGATTTCCGTCAGACACCGCGCACCTTTGACAGTAATGTTTTCACGCCTTCCATGTCGTACTGATCGATCAACAGCCGCAGATACTGTGCCAGCGTCCGGCCGTCCTTGCCCAGCCGGTCCATCCCGACGGCGGCCTGTTCCAGTCTCGTAACGTTATAGACCTTGGCGGCCTCATTCAGGCGCGCCAGTACGCCGTTGGGCAGTTGGATCGCGGACGGATCGGGGTCTCCGGGTTTGGCAATCCCGGCGGTCCGGGAATTTTCCGGTGCGGTGACCGCCGCCGGCACCGTGCCCTCTGCCACCGCGGGCAAACGCAACCGGAAGTAAAAACGCGACCCCTTGCCCGGTTCGGACGCCACTCGCAATACCCCTCCCATCAGTTTCACCTGCTGGTCGGCAATCGTCAACCCCAGGCCGGTCCCGCCCTTTTTTTCTCCTTCCTCGCCCTGGTGGAAAGGATCGAAAATGGCGTCCTGGAACTCTTTGGGGATGCCTGTTCCGGTATCGACCACCTCAAAGGTCAACCCATTGTCCTTGGCCGCGCAAGTCACTTTGAGGGTCACCTTGCCCGACGCAGTGAATTTTACGGCGTTACTCAGCAGGTTGATCAGGACCTGCCGTATCTTGGCTTCATCGCCGTTAAAAAACAAAGGCCGCCCGTCACCCGGCTTTTCCACCTCCCAGATCAGGTTTTTTTGTGCGCAACGAGATTCAAACATCAGGGAAAGGTCCTGGATCAGGCCGCCGAGGTTAAAATTGACGGGGTTCAATTCGACTCGGCCCGCGTCGATTTTCGAGATATCCAGGATATTGTCGATCAATCCCAAAAGATGGATGCCGTTCTTTTCGATGGTTTCCAGTATTTGTGCCTGATTGGGCGTCAGTTTTCGTTCTTGTTGCAACAGTTGGCAAAACCCCAGAATGGCGTTCATGGGGGTGCGGATTTCGTGACTCATGCCGGCGAGAAAATGGCTTTTCGCCCGGTTGGCCGCCTCGGCGGCCTCCTTGGCCCGCTTGAGATCGAGCTCCATCTTCTTGCGTTCGGTTATCTCCAGTCCATACAGGTTGACGTAACCCAGATCCCGTATGGGGACGATATCAAACAAGAACGTGCGCTCCCCGACTTTCAGTTCCGCGACTTTCCTGAGTCTGGTCGAGAGAACCTGCTCGGCCAGTTGACGCAGGGGTGAGGGAACTCTCCGGCCGATTTTGCTGTTCCATTCCATCAGGAGAGGCAGGCTGGACAGGTTGGCATATAATAATCTCCCATCCTCGGATATACGCAACACCGGGCTGGGGTTTTCCGCCGGAAATTTCGACAGGCTCTTGATTTCCTGCTCCGCCTGCTTGCGCTCGGAAATGTCCCGCAAGATTCCGACAAACCGATAGTTGCCGCCTTGCTCGACCTCGCTGACGGAAAGTTCGAAGGGAAAGGTGGACCCGTCCTTGCGTTGCGCCGTCAATTCCACGACCCTGCCCAGCACCTTGGATTGACCGGTGTTCAGGTAACGCTTGAATCCCTTATCGTGGTAGGTATGAAAGACTTCCGGCATTAACAGTTTGATATGGCGCCCGATGGCTTCGTCCGCCGAGAACCCGAACATACGCTCGGCGGCGGGATTGAAGGATCGGATGACCCCCTTTTCATCGATGGTTACGATACCATCCATCGCATGGTCGATGACGGACTGGAATTGTTCTGAACTTTTCTTCGAGGTTTGTTCCGTCTGCTTTTCTGTGCCGGTGTTTTTTTCCATAGTCGTCATCGGGGTTGTTTTGGCTGAAGGAACTCGGTGTTACCGCCGTCGTTCCTTAAGCTTTAAAATTATAATATAGGTGAAAAATGCGTGCATGGAGATGATCGAAACGGGTTATCCCAATAGGGCGGCCAGGTAATGCCGCAGGGTTTCAAGGCCCTTTCGTACCAGCCGGGACAATTGGGCGGCGGTGGACTCCACAAGATTGATATATTCTTGAGCTTCCCGGCTACGTTCGATCTTTTCGCCGGGAAATGTTTTCGGCTCGACGCCGGCGGCGTGGTGTTCCGGGGATGAGATGTGTTGCGGGGGCCGCGCGGCGGTTCCATTGCCGACGGGTTCCGGGCCGCCGTGCGCGACGTCCGGTTCCGCTTCGTGCGCCGTGGTTGCGTGTTCTTCTGTGGCCGGTTCAGCCGGTTCGACGTCCGGTTCCGCTTCATGCGCCGTGGTTTCGTGTTCTTCAGCGGCCGGTTCAGCCGGTTCGACGTCCGGTTCTGCTTCATGCGCCGTGGTTTCGTGTGCCTCAGCGGCCGGTTCAGCCGGTTCGGCGGTTGACGGCTCCTCCACCGTGGCCTGCCGGGCGTTCAGCGATTCCAGCGTTTGCTCCCGGAAAGTCTGAAATTCTTGCCGCAGGGCCGCAAGGTCCTGGGCGGTCACCGGCGACCCCGCGCCCCCGCCTTGCCGGATGGCGCTCAATTGCGCATCCAGTTGGGCGAGTTTTTCCTGGAAGGCATTGAGGGTTTCGGCCCGTTCCTTCGCCAGAAAATAAACCGCGGCGGACAGGCCCAGAAAAACCACGACGAAAAACAAAACGAAAAAGAGTTTGACCGACGATTTTTTTTTGGGTGCGGATGGTTCCGGCTTCGCGTCCGGTTCCGCAGGCGGTTCCGGTTCCAGTACCGGTTCGGCGGCTTCCGCGGACGTGTCTGGAGCGTCCGCTTCCTCCGACTCCGCGCCGGGCGGCGGGGGAGGGGTCGCCGATTCCGGCGACCACGGTTGGTCCCGGTCTTCCCCCTCAGGCTCCAGGGGGGTGGTTTCGTCTTCTTTTTTCATAGGCCCCAAAGGCTTGACCGCCAGGTCAACGAATGATTTTCGTCAGCGGGTATTCGACAATGTCCTCGGCGCCGGCGTCCTTGAGTTTGGGAGCAAATTCGCGCACCGTTTTTTCCTCGAGAATCACGTTGATGTCCATCCAATCCTTATCGCTCAATTCGGAAATCGTCGGTTTCAGGTTGGCCGGCAAAATTTTCAGGATCGCATCGAGCCTGGACTTCGGCGCATTCATCATCACGCCCACCTTGCCGCTGGCTTCCATGGCTCCCTTAAGCATCAGCACCAGGCGGTCGACCTTGTCCGACTTCCAGGGGTCCTGGCGCGCCTCTTTATTCATGATGAACTTGGTGTTGGACTCCATGATGGTTTCCAGGATCCGCAAATCGTTGGCGCGCAGGGAACTGCCGGTTTCGGTAATTTCGACGATGGCGTCCACCAGCTTGGGGGCCTTGACCTCGGTAGCGCCCCAGGAAAATTCCACTTGCGCGCTCACGCCGTGCCGTTTGAGATAATCCACCGTCAGGTTCACCGCCTCGGTGGCGATGCGCTTGCCCTCGAGGTCCTTGACGGATTGAATGGACGACTGGTTGGGCACCGCCAGCACCCAGCGCACGGGCCGCGACGAGGCTTTGGAATAAACCAGGTCGGCGACTTCGACCACTTCGACGCGGTTTTCCCGAATCCAGTCCTTGCCCGTCAACCCGGCATCCAGTACGCCGTCCGCCACATAGCGCGCGATTTCCTGGGCGCGGATCAACATGCACTCGATTTCCTCGTCGTCGATGGAAGGGAAATAGGAGCGGCTTTTGATGGTGATATTGTATCCCGCCCGGGCGAACAGGTTGACGGTGGCTTCCTCCAGACTGCCTTTGGGGATTCCCAGTTTCAAAACGTTTGCGGTCATGGTGTTCCTTGGCTTGTCAGCTTTGTAAAATGGATGAGGCCCTCTGCCCCCCTGGCCCGGCAAGCGGCGGGGGTCAACGGGTGTGGATCGGCTTTATTTTTTGTAAACTTTTTCCGGGTCGAAGATTTTCTTTTCAACGATTTTCAGTTCGCCGTCAAGCTTGCGGAAGAAACAACTGACATAGCCTTTGTGGCAGGCGGCGTTTCCCACTTGCTGGACTTTCAGCAGGACGGTGTCCTCGTCGCAGTCAATGAATACTTCCTTGACGATCTGGACGTTGCCGCTTTCCTCTCCCTTCATCCAGAACTTGTTGCGCGAGCGGCTGAAGAAACAGGCTTTGCCCGTTTCCAGGGTTTTTTCCCACGCCCCCTGGTTCATGTAGGCGAGCATCAATACCTTGCCGGTTTCGGCATCCTGAACGATGGCGGGAACGAGGCCCCCCGATTTGTCAAAATTCAATTCCATGGCGTCTCCTGGGCGGAAGGGAGAAATTTAAAATATTATTGATTTTCTGTCAACATTATAATAGCCTTTTGATAACAATAAAAACACAAAATCCCGGCCCTAACTTAAAGAATTTTTGGCTATTTTGCCGTTTTCGGCGTTGTAGTCCGGGGTGTGGGCGCCGAAATTTCCTACTCGTTTCCACGTCTGATGCCATCCATAGGACATTATAAAATATACGCTCCCGTAGAGCCTTGCAACTACACGGGAGAAAAACTGAAAGAAGTTGTCGACAAGATCGTTTGCGGACGCCTGGCCAACGGCGGCAGGGAGCTGAACCTCGACGGATGCTGTATCGGGTCAAACGGAATGACTCTCCTCGCCGAGGATGAACGCCTGGCCAAAGTGAAACGCCTGAACCTCGGCGGCAACAAAATCCGGGACGAAGGCGCGCAACTGCTTGCCGGGTCCGCCATCTTCTCCAGGGTCCAGTGGCTTGAACTGGGAGGCAATGAGATCGGGCCGAAGGGGATTCAGGCCCTGGTCAACTCGCAACACCTGCAAAAGGTCAAGACCCTGAATTTGTATCTCAACCGGCTCGGTGACGAAGGCGCGCTCATCCTGGCGCGCGAAAACCGGTTGAGCCGGATCGAGGAAATGGACCTGGCGCAGAATGAAATCGGCGACCCTGGACTGCGGGCGTTATCGCAATCGGACAAATTCCCCCACCTGGTCGCCGTGTATATGGACAACAATTTTGCCGGCCAGGAGGCCCGGGAAGAAGCCCGGCTGGGCCGAAACTTTCGCAAACTGCAATCACTCAACCTCTGATCATGGAACAAAAATACGGCAAAGGATACTTTCTGATCGCCAACCCGGTTTTGCCCGATCCCAATTTTTCCCGGACCGTGGTGCTGTTGTGCAACCACAACGATGAAGGTTCGTTCGGGCTGGTTGTCAACCGGGCCGCCGACATGACCGCCTCCGAAGTGTTCGCCAATCACGAAGTGGCCCGGTTTGTGGACAACAAGGTTTATATCGGCGGGCCGGTGTCGCAGTCCCAGGTGTTTTATCTCTGCCGGTCCCGCGACCCGATTCCCGATATGGAAACGGTCTGCGAAGGGGTGCAAATGGGGATGCGATGGGATGTGCTCGACCGGGTGGTCGCCTCGCTGAAAGACCCCGAACAGGATATCCGCTTCTACCTCGGCTATTCGGGGTGGGCCGCCGGGCAGTTGGACGGCGAGATGGAGCACCGGAGCTGGCTGACCTGTCATGCGCGGGACGATTTCGTTTTCGGCGAGCAGGAAGACCACATCTGGCAGAATGTCGTGCGCTCCCTCGGCAGGGATTACGAATACCTGCTCCACGCCCCGACCAATCCTAATTTAAACTGAGAATGGTTCGCCTGCATTTTCTGCCACCCAGTGAACAGGTTTGCGAATCGTTTGTTCCTCTCCGTTACTTCGGCGTTTCCATTGCGGAATATTTTGTTTCCCGCTTCCCCTACCTGTCGCGCGAGGACTGGCTGGCGCTGATCCGCAGTGGCCGCGTGACGGTGAACGGCGCGCCGGTCGGCCCGGATTTCGTTCTCAGTGAGCACGACCACATTGTCACCCGTCTGGGGAAGCGGCTGGAACCGCCCGCCAACCGGGAGATCCGCGTTCTTTATGAAGACCGGCTGGTGCGCGTGTTTAACAAAGCCGCGCCGATTCCCGTTCACCCCAGCGGCCGGTACTACAAAAACAGCATGACCGAGCGGTTGAAGGAGATTTATCCGGAGGAGACGTTCCGGCCGGTGCAACGTCTGGACGCCGCCACCACGGGCGTGCTGGTTTTCGCCAAGACGCGGCGGGCGGCGGCTTTTTTGATGCACGAATTCGCCCGCAACCGCGTGCACAAGGAATACCTGGCCCTCGTCGAGGGAACGCCCGCGGCCCGGCGTTTCGTGATCGACGCCGCCATCGGCAAAATCAACGGCTCGCGGCGCGGCACGGGCAGTGGCGCGGTGGCGGCCAAATCGGCGGTGACCGAGTTCCGCTGGCTCAACACCCGCGACGGGCGCTCGCTGTTGCGGGCGATTCCCCGCTCCGGGCGCACCAATCAGATTCGCGTGCACCTGGCCGAAGCCGGACTGCCCATCGTCAACGATCCTGTTTATGGAACCGGTTCGTCGGCAAGGACGGCGACGCATTTTGGCCTGCACGCTTACCGACTGCGCTTCCGCTGTTTCCGGACCTCCCTGGAAATCACCGCCCCCTGGCCAAGCCATTTTCAACCGTACATGCCGGAGGCCTCATGAAAAAGCAAACCCGTCCCGGCGAACGGGAATACAATTACGCGCGGTTCGATCCGGCCTGTTTTACGTTCCATCCGTTTTCCGGACCGAAAGCGGGCGAACCGGCGGTCGATTTCACGGTGACGGACTTGCGGGGCAACCCGGTGCGCCTGTCCGACTTCCGGGGAAAAACCGTGGCGCTGGAAACGATCAGCACAACGTGTCCCATGTACATCAAGGGCATCGCCGAAATGAACCGGCTGGCCGAGCGGTTTCCGGAAGCCGTGTTCCTGACGCTCTACGTGCGCGAGGCGCATCCGGGAAGCCGGACGCCCGCCCACCGCTCCCTTGAGGAAAAAATTGCCTGCGCGAAACAACTGCCCGCCCTGGAACAGGAACGGCGCACCATTCTCGTGGACGATCTCGAAGGCAGTGCGCATCGGGCTTACGGCGGACTGCCCAACATGATTTACGTCATCGACCCCGGGGGCACCGTGATTTTTAGGAGCGATTGGCGGGTCACGGCGGAGGTGGAAAAAGTTCTGACCGCCGGCGCCGACGCCGTTTTCGACAAAGAGCATTTCGAGCCCTTGCGGCCGTCGCTCCGGGTGATGTTGAGAACGTTCCTGCGCGGCGGCTGGGACGCCATCTGGGATTTCGTGACCGCGTTGCCGAAACTGCTCGCCCTGCGCATGAAGGGACATATCTAACAGATTTCTGAGGTACTTGAACCCATGTCGTCCAACCTGATCAGCCGCGCCCGCAACGCTTTCTGGATGGCGCCCATGTCGGGCATCACCGATGTCTGTTTCCGCCAGTTGATGGATGAAATGGGCGCCGGGGCGCTGATCTCGGAGCTGGTCTCCGCCAAGGGACTGCTCTACAACTCGGGGCGAACGCGCCGCATGATCCGCGTTCACCCCAATCCCGGAACCCTGGTCGGGGTGCAGTTGTTCGGCGAGTCGGCGGAGGACATCATCGAGGCCTGCCGGTTCGTGGAGGAGGCGGGGGCGCATTTTCTCGATATCAACCTCGGTTGCCCCGTGAAAAAGGTCGTCAAGAAAGGTTGCGGCGCCGCCCTGCTACGCGACCCCGCCGGCCTGGAACGGTTTCTGTACAAAATCAAAACCCATATCCGCCTGCCCCTGACGGTGAAGATGCGCACCGGCTGGGACGACAACGAATTGACGATTCATGAATGCGTGCGCGCCGCCGCCGACGCGGGTTGCGAGTGGGCGGCCGTGCACGGTCGCACCCGGTCGCAAGGCTATGCGGGGCAGGCGGACTGGGATTTGATTCGGCAAGTCAAAAGCGCCGCTGTCATTCCCGTGATCGGCAACGGCGACATCCGCGACACCCCGCGGGCTCGCCTGCGGCTAAGTGAGTCGGGCGCCGATGCCGTCATGATCGGCCGCGGAGCCTTGCGCAATCCCTGGATTTTCCTGGAATGCGCCGGAGAACTGGCCCCCCGCCACGCGCCCGACCGCATGAAACTGGTGCGCCGTTACCTGGAACTGCTGGAATCCTGTTATGATATCCGCCATACCCTGATCCTGATCCGCAAGCTGATCGTCTGGATCTCCGCCGGCCATCCGGACTCGGCGGCGTTTCGCCGGCGCTTGTTCACCCTTTGCGCCGTGCGGGACGTAACGGACCTGGCCGGGGAATTTTTTGCAACTGTTTCCCATCTGCCCTTGCCGCGGTTCGAGGCAACCGAGGCGTTCATGATGGGCGGACACGGTTGAATCAAATTGATTTAAACCCGGAATTAGATTTATACTTCACGATGAAGAAACAAGCGGACCCGACGGGACGGCAAATTCGGAAAACACGATCCCAGCGGATTCGGGACGAAGAGTTTACGCTGTGCGGGTGGAACGCCTGCATGAGGGCGTTTGAAAGGCGTCCGGAGGATATCCGGCGGATTTTTTTTTCCAGGCAACGATCGTCCGGTTTGCGTGAGGTGAAAAAGTGGTGCGGTTCCCGCAAACTGCCGTACCGGGAGCTGGATGACGAGTCGTTGAGCAAGGCGGCGGGCGGTGTTCATCATGAAGGCGTGGTGATGGTTGTGCGCCCCCTCCCGCCGGCGCCGGTGCACCGGCTGGCCAAGGCGGGCCTGCCGGCAAACGCCGTACTGGTGGCGCTGGACCGCGTGGGCAACACCCACAACGTCGGAGCGGTTTTGCGGTCATGCGCTTATTTCGGCGTCGACGGGTTGTTGCTGGCGCCCGGGCCGGAGCAGGCGGTGATCACGCCTTCCGCGGCACGCACCGCCGAAGGCGCCCTGGAACTGGTGCCCCTTTACCATTGCACCGACCTGCCGTCCGCGTTGCGGGACTTCAAGGCGCGGTCAGGAAAACCTTTTGTGCTGGGGGCCGACCCGGACGGCGGGCGTTCTCTTTATGAAATCCGGGTTTCGTTCCCCTGCGTGGTGGTTCTGGGAAACGAACGGCAGGGACTTTCCGCCCGCGTCAAGCGGCGTTGCGATGCCCTGGCGCGCATTCCCGGGAACGATGCCATGCAGTCGCTCAACGTCGCCGTGGCCGCCGGCATTATCCTGGCCGAGCTGGCCCGAAGGAAACAGGAAAACGATACATAAATTTTGTGAAACATCCGGTCATGTTTTTCGCTAAACTTCATCCATTGCTGGTACATTTCCCCATGGCTCTGCTGGTCAGCGGAACCTTGTTCGAGTTGTTCGGCCAACTGCAACACGAGGATGCCATCGTCCGGGCGGGGCGATTCAACATCCGTTTTGGATTCTGGAGCGCCCTGCCGGTGGTCGTGGTGGGAGCGCTGGGAGCCCGGAGCCTGGACATAACGCCGAAGTTCAAGGGCTTCCTGGTTTCGCATATGCTGTTTGCGTTTCTGACCGCTGTTGTGTTTGCGGCGGTTCTCATTCTCAACCGATTCAGAACCCGATGGTGGGTTAATACGTTTTATTATCTGTGCCTCGTGCTGGGACTGGCCGGTATCCTGGCCACGGGGTTTTATGGAGGCGAGCTGGTGCACCGGTTCGGCTTGCCCGAGGGTGGCATCACGGCAAATCCTGGCGATTGAAACTCCCATCGCATTTTACGGAGGAGGTTATGGAAAACGAAACCATTGTGAACCTGATGAAGAACATTCCTTTTTTTAACCAGCTCACTCAACAGGAAATGGAGGATCTGGCTAGTCTGGACAGCAACGTGATGCGTTTTGCGCCCTCCGAATTCATCATCCGGGAGGGGGACTTTGAATTCATCGTTTACATCCTTCTCAAGGGAGTGGTGCGTGTCGTGAAAACCGTCCCCAAGGAAGTTACCATTACCAAATTAAAGACGGGGGCGATTTTCGGTGAACTGTCCTGGGTGGGCAAGCGGGCTCGCACCACCAGCGTCATTGCCGACGGCGACGTCATCGCCCTGAGACTCGACGTGGAATCCATCGACAAGTTTGGCCTTGTGCTGGCCAAGAAAATCCAGGACAAACTCATGAACATCCTGGTCACCCGCCTGGAAAAGATGAACGAACAGTTGTCGCGGCTGGCGCGGTGACGCCGGTATCCGGGGCGGTTCCACGCCGTTCACCCTTCGGGATGGAAGACCAGGGTATAACCGGACCAAGCGCTGGCGCACATGGCCAGCAGGGTCAGGCCATAGAACAGGAACGCGGTGCTGGAAAATACCCGGATGTAGGAATACGCGGCACAAAACCCATAGCCGATCACCAGGAGAAATGAATAACCCTGATGGCCGGCAACTTCCTCCGCCGTCCGCAAATCCAGGTCGGTGGACACCATGCCCGTCAAGGCGGCCAGGACGGACATCAGAAACCCGACGCTGAAATTGAAACTGGCCGCCGCCACCCGCCAGTCTTCCCCGGTTTTACGCGCCGAAGCCACAAGCCAGACTCCGGCAACCAGCAGGGCAATGGGAAAATGCGACAAGAAGGGATGAAAAGTGACCGAGCTGAGCATGGGTTTGGGGTGAGCGGGGTTCCGGAGCGCACCGGGACCATTAAAAATCAAAAGAGGGGACGCCTCCTACAGGGAAAAGCCCGGGCAGAGACGCCTCCGAGTCAGCTTTTGGTCGGCTTGTCGTCGAGGTTGAGGTCTACGTCCACGTCGATCTTCGTCGCCGAGGAGACATCTTGTTCGAGCTGGTCGATGTTGACGGAATTTTTCAGGTTGTCCGCCTCTTCCATCACTTCGTCCTTGAGGCCCTCGAAAGTTGATTGGAACTCTTTCCAGCCCTTGCCCACCGCCTTGGCCAGCCGGGGAAGGTTCTTTGGCCCGACGACCAATACCGCGATGGTCATGATAATCATCAACTCGAAAAACCCAATGTCGAACATGGCCGCTCCTTGGGAAACAATGTCTCCGGGGTGTGCCATCATGGTAACAGACAAAGCGGTTCGCGGCAAGCCGGGAACGGGGCCATTCGTCCGCGCCGGGTGCGTTCGGGACGGACACTCCGTCGGTTGACACTCCGCGCCGGGTTGGATACTATATCAAAAACTCATGTTTTCATGGAAATCATATCCGGTTCACAAAATATCCTCACCCCCTTTTCCTATCCCATCGTTACCATCGGCAATTTTGATGGCATTCACAGGGGCCATCAGAGTATTTTCCGCAGGGTGGTGCAAAAGGCTCGCGAGAAAAACGGAACGTCCGTAGTGCTGACTTTCAATCCGCATCCGGTGAAAGTCCTTGCTCCGGAAAAAAGTCCGCGCCTGCTGACCTCGTTCAAGCAAAAAATGCGGCTCATCGCGGACTGCGGAATCGACTGCGTGGTTTGCGAGGAATTCGACCATCGCCTGGCGCGGATGCCGGCGGCGGATTTTGCCAGAACCTTGCTTGCGGACCGGTTGCGCGCCCGGGAAATCATGGTGGGGTCGGGATTCGTTTTTGGCCGGGGACGCGAAGGCGCCATCGCCGACCTGGCGAAATTCGGCGAGCAACTGGGGTTTGCGGTTCACATCGTCGATCCCGTCAAGGCCGGGGGCGAAATCGTCAGCAGTTCCAGAATTCGCACCCTGCTGAGCGCCGGGGAAGTGGAGCAGGCGGCGGAACTGCTGGGCAGGCCGTACTCCCTCTCCGGTCCCGTGGTCGAGGGACGGCGGGCGGGAAAGAATCTCGGAATCCCCACCGCCAATGTCCGGCCAGACGAGGACCTGTCGCCGCCCCGCGGCGTTTATGCCGTGCGCGTGTTCCTCGACGGCGAGGAACATTCGGGAGTGGTCAATGTCGGATTCAATCCCACGTTCAACGGCAAGCGCCTGAGCGTGGAAGTGCATCTGTTCGACTTCAACCGGCAAATTTACGGCAGGGAAATCGACGTTCGGTTCATCCGCCGTATTCGCGGCGAAGTTGCTTTTTCTTCCACGGACGCCCTGGTGCGGCAGATCGAACAGGACATCCAGACCGCAAAAACCTTACTGACGGAACACAGCTCTCGATGAAAACCAAATCACTGATCATCGGCCTGGTGATCGCCGCCCTGGCCATGTACTTCACGTTGCGGAACATTTCCTTGAAGGAGTTGGCGGCGTCCTTCGCCTCGGTCGATTATATTTACCTGGTTCCCGCCTCCCTCCTGATATTTTTCAGCTTCGTCGCCCGGGCCTACCGCTGGCAGGAACTGCTGGTTCCCATAAAACCGGTCGAGGCGGGCAAACTTTACTCGCCGTTGATGATCGGCTATATGGGCAACCTGTTGCCCGCCCGCGCCGGAGAACTTATCCGCGCCTACCTTCTGGGCAAACAGCAAGACATTTCCTTTTCCGGCTCGTTCGCCACCATTGTCGTCGAACGGTTGTTCGACACGCTAATGGTGCTGGGACTGTTCGCCTGGCTTTTGCTGTTTCACGCCGATGCGTTCGATTCCGGTAGCCAGTGGTCGGGAATGACCCTGGACGAACTTGCTTTTAAATTCGGTTTGCTGGCGACGGGTATGGTGGCGGCGCTTTGCGTTTTTATTTATCTGATGCTGTTCAAACGATCCTGGATGGTCGCGCTGGTCAAATGGGTTCCCCTGCCGAAAAAATGGCACGATAAAGTCGAGCACCTGATGGAAACCTTCAGCGAGGGATTTCGAGTCGTCCGGGATTTCAAGGCCCTGGTCAAGATCACCCTGTATTCCGTCATCGTCTGGGTGTTCATCGTTATCAGTTATTATCCCCTGTACTGGGCCTACGATTTGCAGGATAAATCGCTCGCATCCCTGGTGATGCTGGTGGTGGTCATTTGTATTTTCATTGCCACCCTGCCGACGCCCGGTTTTGTCGGATCGTTCCACGCCGGAGTGTTGATTGCCCTGCACGAAATCCTGAACGAATCCGAGATAGCGGCGGTGAGTTTCGGCATGATGGCCTGGGCGCTGAACGTCGGGCTGGTGGTGCTGGCGGGGCTGTACTTTATTCTCCGCGACCACTTGTCCGTCAAGCAACTGGTCGATGTGGACGGCTGACCGCAAAGGTTACACCGCCCATGAAAAAACGGATCCGATGTTCAACCGTTTTTGCCTTCGCGAACAAAAACCTCCAGTGTCAAATCAACCTTGTCAAACGGGCCCGGCCTGAGGCCTGAATTTAAAACTCCCCGGCTTTTCCAATTTTTCACAAGGTATTGCAAAAACACAGATTTTTTCAGGTTGTTTTCCTCCAGATAGGCCTTGGGAATTAAAATCATGGATGCCGAACCGGTTTGAATGCGCTCAACGATTTTTGCCTCGGCCTTTTTATAAAACGCTTTGGGAAACGGCGCTTTCCCACTGTGGTAAGGGTGGAATGAAACTCTGGTAAACGTGGCAAAATCTTCGGGAAACAGCGACGCCCGGTTTGAGGACAAGTAGATAAAACTGTTGTATCCGGCAAAAACGATAGGTTTTTCGGGAGGGGTATGTTTTTGAATGTATTCGGCAATGTTTCGATAAGTCGTGCGGGTATAATCGGGGACCTTTATATTTTCCGCGTATTTCAGCGCCAAAGGTTTGGTGTTCGTCCAATAGTACAAACCCAATCGGATCGGGGGATAGAAAAAATAAGTGATACAAAAAATCAAGGCAACGCTTCGCACGAAAACCGCGCCAGTCATTTTTTCTTTGAGCCAAATTAAAAACATGGCCAGCAAAATGTAGCTTGGAAGCATATTGATATAAAAAGTAATGGGACGCTGGATCAGGATGATTGTCTCGGATTCGACCAGCAAAGCGTAAATTAATAAAATCACCAGAAAAAAGTAGCCATGGAAACTTTTCCCATCCCTGAAACACCCTTTGATAATCACCCCGATTCCTCCCGCCACGGTCAACAGGATGGTCCACCATCTGAAAGAATCGACAAGATACTTGTTTAATCCCGTCAGCCACTCCTGCCAGGGTGCCGCCGGTATTGGGGGGAATAGTGGCTTGATATTAAATTCCCCCAAGGAAAGTGATCCGGAAGTCATGGGAAGCAGGCTGGCTATGAAAAGATTGGTCGGGGTATGCCAAAACAAATAACCAAAGACGAAGAAAGCCGGGAGCAAGCCAGCGGCCAAAAATTTTGCAATGGGAATCCAGGGTAGTTGTTTTGCGGGTTTGCACAGTGTCCACAACCCAAGGCCGAAAAGGCCGCTCACGACCGCCCCGGCTCCAAAGACAATCGGTTTGCTGAGCAAAGCCATGAAAACGAACAAGCCGGATGCGATCAGGCTGTTTTCCGAACTTTCCCGTTTAAAAAATCGTAGCAAGTAATAAAATGAAGCAATCATTCCCAGGTAGGCGAACCCGTGACCGTAGGTGCCCTCTCGTGCCGCTAAGCCCGAGGATGCCATCAGGGCGGCCCAAAAAGCCCACGGAGCGGGGAGATAAATTCTGGCAACACGATAAGAATAAAAAGTGGTTAGAACGGCAACCAAAGAAACCACTCCTCGCGGGATCAAAAAATTCACCTCGCCAAATATCTTGAACAGCAAGGCGAACACATACAGAGGCCCCGGGCCATACTGCCAGAAAAAGTCTCTGTAGATCATCTTTCCATTTAAAATGTTGATGACACATTCCAATTCTTTCCCTTCCTCGTAGTTGTATCCATAATCCAACAAAAGGAATCGTTTGATAAACATCAGGAAACAAACCAGGGGAAGAAGAAAACGGTCGTTTCCGGCAATTGCGGAAAAGGTGGATTGTGTGGATGCAGGCATTTTCTGTGATTTCAAAGAAACAAAAATAATTTTAAGGCAAGGGACTGTTTAAAGATGAAACAGGTGCGGGGGCGTTGGGTAAAAAGCGGGGGATTCCTCTTCCAATGGATTCAAAGCAATCTGCTGAGGAACACGCTAAAAATTTTAAGGTTTGTTTTTGTCAGGTGATATGAAAGCAAGGAATTCTTTTAAAATCAAGCGATACGTCTTTAACAGGCTATGACCATAAGCGTGTTGAGGTCCATTTTGAAAAAGAACTTTCATCGAAGCGGTGGCATCGTAGGGATAAGCGTTTAAATCTTCTTGAACCGCGGGGACGTGTTCGTTCACGGAAGTAAACTTCTTTTTTTTGATCTTAAACCGTTTCAGAAATTGCCGCAATGTTCTCTCTGTTTTGGTTTCCTCAATATTGCGAAAAACGTTTGAAACAGACTTGAGAAAGCTCAGCGGATGATAAATCATGCGAGTGAAGAAAAAGGATAAATAGGCCCTCCGACGATAGGCATTCAGTTCATCGTCGGAAATATGAGCATTCCAGGATTTGGCTCTGTTTAAATCGCCCGCCGCCAGGAGGTCAAGTAGGTCCACGTTTTCAAGTTGGTCGCTGACGGCATCCCATAGAGGAGTTCCCGGCAAAGGGATAAAAAGGCTAAAAGCGGCTTCGTCTACACCTGCCTTGGCTAATTCCTTGCCGTACTGGATGGTCATTTCCATATCCTCTTTGGTCTCTCCGGGCAAACCCAGGATCAGAAATGCCGCCACCTTCAGTCCAATCTTGTGTGCCAGGGCGCCGCAATCTTTCAACTGCTCCAGGTCGAAATCTCGTCCTTTTACGACGATGTCTTTGAGAACTCTTTCGGATCCGCTTTCGGGGGCCAGTGTAATATGCATGCATCCACTTGCTTTCATCTTTCTGAGCATTTCTTCGTCGGTGATGCTGGCCCGAATGCCATTGGGTGTTTGCCATTTGATGTTGAGGCCGCGTTTTAAGATTTCATCGCAAATTTCGATCAATCTGCTTTTATTGATCGTCATGTTGTCGTCTTCAAAGTGAAACTCGCTGATCCCATATTCCTGGATACAATGCTCCATTTCATCTACAACGTCCCTGGCCGAACGCGCAAACCACTTTGTCCTTCTGGATTCGCAAAAAGTACAGCCATAGGGGCATCCTCTTGAGCTGAGCATGGAGGTCCATCTGCCCAAAGAAGGCCCGTGCGATTCCTGGGCCTTAATGTAGTTTTCCATGGGGAGCAGATGCCGGGCGGGAAAGGGAATATTGGTTTGTTCGAGGTCGCTGATGCGCTTGGTGGATTCTAGCAGGAGAACTTTTTCGTCGCCATTGCGTGTGGCAATGCCCGTTAGCTCATTCCAATCCAATTCTCCATCAAGATGCCTGACCAGCCTGAAAAGGCTTTCTTCCCCTTCGCCTAACGCCACAAAACTTACCTGCGGATTCTGTAAAAGAATTTCCTTGTAAAGAGCGGAAGGGTGAGGTCCTCCTAAAATTATTGTTTTATCCGGATACCGTTCATGGATTTTCCGGAACAATATTTCCACTGCGGGGTAGGCAAAGCTGAACAGATTGGAAATTCCTATCAACTGCGATTGGGGGTCAATTTTGTTTACGATCTCCTCAAAGGATAAACCACGCAAAAAGGATTCTTTTTTGAAAGCGGAGATTTTTTCCGGCGCCTCTCCCAAAGCATCAATAACTTGTACCGGACATTTTCTATGAATAAGGTAAGACGCAAGGTAGGCGATACCCAACGGCGGGGTAACCCCGGAGGCTACCTGACTCTTGGTAAAAATTTGCGGAGGATTGATCAAGGTTGTCTTGACAATCATTTCCTACCCCTACAAAAGTGGTTGATACTTCAGATAAAAACGCACAGCCCTTTTTTATAATCTAAACGCTATACTGTAACATTGACATCCGGGAAAAACATCTTAAATCATACAATCCCTTTGGAATGAGTGTCCTGATATTTGAATGGAAAATCCTGCGCTGGAATGCCGCGTTTGCTTTTCAAGCGAATCGCTAATGAATGTGTCGTTCAAAAAACATTTGAAAAGTCTGAACCATATAATCCAGCATTTCCGGGGTCAGGTTGGGGGATACTCCAATGAAGAACGTATTGTTCATGATGAAATCTGTGTTGTCCAGGTTCCCGTACACCCTGTGCCGGATATTTTTGAAGGCGGGTTGCCTGAGAATATTTCCGCTGAACATCATCCGGGTTTCAATATCGTGATCTTTTAAAAAAGTCACCAGGCTGTGTCGCGTGAAAAATTTATTGGGTTTCACGGTGATGATAAACGAGAACCAGGAAGGCTTGGCATTCTCTCCTGCCCTTGGAAGGATCAGATATTCGGAATAAGGCCTTAAGGCATTATTTAGTCTTTCGAAGTTCTCTCTGCGTCTTTGAACAAACTGCGGGAGCTTCTTCAGTTGCTCGAGCCCAATGGCCGCCTGGATGTCCAGCGCCTTCAGGTTGTAGCCCATGTGTGTATAGACGTACTTGTGATCATAACCCTTGGGCAATCCCTCCCATCTTTGTTCGAATCGCCGGTTGCATTCACCGTTAATCGGGCTTGCGGATTTGCAATAGCAGTCTCTTCCCCAATCCCTCAAGGAAGTGACAATTTTTTTCAGCCTTTTGCTGTCCGTCGCCACCGCTCCGCCTTCCCCGAGGGTAATGTGGTGTGCGGGATAAAAGCTGAAGGTTGACAACAGGCCAAAAGACCCCGCCTTTTTTGTTTTATAAAGAGACCCCAAGGCATCACAAGTGTCCTCGATGATTATTAAATTATGCTTTTCGCAAAGCGCCGCAAGCGCGGTCATGTCGGCGACGTTTCCCAGGGTGTGGGGGATAAAGACGGCTTTGGTTTTTTCGGAAATGGCTTTTTCTATCAAATTGATATCCATCAGGTAGGTGCCGATTTCAGTATCGACAAACACGGGAACCAAGCCGTTTTGAACGATGGGAGCAAGGGTCGTTGGGAACGTCAATGCCGGAGTGATAACCTCGTGCCCGGCCTTCAACCGGTTTTTATAATCTTCGGCGACAAGAGCCGTAACCGCCAACAAATTTGCGGAAGAGCCGGAATTGACTAAAACCACATACTTTCTGTCAAGGAACTTTGCCAGGGCTTCTTCAAAAGCCTCGGATTCCTTGCCGTAAGTCAACCAGAAATCGAGAACACTACGGGTGGCCGCCTGCATTTCTTTTTCGTCAAATACTCTGCCGGCGTAGTGGACTCTCGATTGGCCAGGAACAAAGTGATCGGGTTTATGTTCAAGGGTGTAATATTCTTCTACCAAACGGAAGATTTTTTCCTTTATCTGTTCTTTTTGTTTGTCATTATTCATGGGATGCAAACAGGCTTGGCCTTGTTTTTACCCAAATGCTCGGCAAACCAGGCGATTGTCTTTTCCAAACCTTCTTTCAAGGAGGTAAACCGAGGAGGTTTTAGAAGTTTTGTGAATTTGTCGGTGGAGGCATAAAAATGATTCACTTCTCCTTTTCGGTGATTTAAAGTGCCGCATTGCAACTTTATTGGGGAATCCATGATTTTCACGATCATTCGGGCCACCTCGATTACCTTATATTCCTTGCCATTGCCGATGTTGACGATTTCGCCAGCCCGTTTCCCGCAATCCGAGGCGCGCACAATGCCTTCGACTACATCGGACACATAATTGAATTCCCTCGTTTGTTGGCCCTTGGTCATATGAAATTGCGGTTCATGATTCAAGCAATGCCGGATCAAACTGGGGATCAACATGTTGGAAACCTGGCCGGGACCGTAAGTTAGGAAAGGCCGGACGATGATGACGGGTTTGCCGGTGATTTTATGAAACATCTGGGAAAAATGGGTCGCCGAAATTTTTGAGGCGGAGTAAGGTGAAACGGACGCTTCTCTTTGTTCCTCGTCGAAAGGCGCCGCGCCATCTCCATACTCTTCACAGGTTCCCACATGGACAAAAGATTCGAGGTCACTCTCCTCCAAGGCTTTTAGAAGGGTTACGGTTCCCTGGATATTGACGGCAATCATTTCATCCAGCAAATCCAGAGAACGTCCCGGGTTCACCGCGGCCGCAAGGTGGAAGACCCTTTGGGGACAAATCTGCTTGATGAATTGACGGATCCTGTCCAAATCATTGATGTCCGTATTCCACACGGTTACGTCGTTGGCGATCAAATCCTCCAGTCGCCAAAGGTCAGTGCCCTGCCGCGCGAAAACATGGACGTTTGCTCCCCGACCCACCAATCGACGAGTCAAATGGGAGCCAATGAAACCGGAGGCTCCTGTGACCAGGACGGTTTTATTCTTAAATTCATTTGCCACGATTTTGTCCCCAAAAATCCCGATACCAGGCAATAGTCTCCTTTAAGCCTTCCTCCAAAGAATAACGCGGCTTCCAGTTCAGGCGTTCCCTAGCTTTTTTTGCGCTGAGGTACTGTTTGGGAATTTCATTGGAGGCCTCTGCCAAAACGACGGGTTCAAGGTTTTTTTGATCCATCAATTGTAAAATCATTTCCACGATTTCCAGAGCCTTTTTTTGGGACTCGTTGCTGAAATTGAATGCCTCTCCCCTGACCGGCAGGGTTTCCATTTTTTCGGCCAGCAACAAGTAGGCCGTAACGGCGTCCTGGATATAAATGTAATCTCTGATATAGGTGCCGTCACTTCGAATGACGGGGGGAGCGCCGTTGAGGACCGACCGAATGGTCCCGGGAATCAAACGGTTAAAATTCAAGTCTCCGCCACCGTAAAAATTGCCGCACCGGGTAATACATACGGGAAGGTCATAACTTTGGTAATAGCAATTGGCGATCAAATCGGCACAGCTCTTGGATACATCGTAGGGGTGAGCCCCGCTCAGTGAGAAGCTTTCATCATAAGGAAGCTTTGCTTGTTCTCCATAAGCTTTGTCGCTGGAGGCGATCACAATATTTTTTACGCTCCCCACTCGCCGGCAGGCTTCCAGGAGGTTGTAGGTGCCCCGAATATTGGCTTCGAAAGTGGAAAGAGGACTCCGATTGGCAATGCCAACAATGGTTTGCGCGGCCAGATGAAAAACGGTTTCGATCTCGTATTCGTTCAAGGTTCGTTCCAGAACCTGAATGTCTTCGACACATCCGTTGACGTGGACGATGCTCATCTTTTGGCAGACCAGCCGCGAATCAGGAACTTGGTCGCGGATGATCCCCACCACATGGGCATTGAAAACGAGAAGTTGTTCAACCAACCAGGATCCCAGGAAACCCGTGGCGCCTGTGACCAATACGTTTCGTTGATGCCAATAGTTTGATGTCATGTCCAAATTTTCCACGGGGGGTTGTCTTTCTTCCACAAGGAATTTAAAAGGGTCAAATCGCGCTGGGTGTCCATGCAATGCCAGAACCCCTTGTGCACATAGACCATCAGCTCACCATCTTTAACCAGGCGCTCCATGGGTTCGTATTCCAGATAACAGTCTTTATCCAGACTGAGATAATCGAAAATCCGCTTGTTAAATACGAAAAACCCTCCGTTAATGCAACCCGAGTCAATCTGGGGCTTTTCCGTAAATTCGACCACCCTGTGGTTTTCAATGGTCAGTTCTCCGAAACGGGAGGGGGGATGGACTCCAGTGATGGTGGCGGTTTTCCCATGCGAACGGTGGAAGGCAAGAAGCTCCTTCAAATCGATCTGGGCCAGCCCATCCCCGTAGGTCAGAAAAAAAATATCTTCGTCGATGAATTTTTCAATCTGTTTGACTCGGCACCCGGTCATGCTGGAATGGCCCGTGTCTACCAGGGTTACGTTCCATTCGTCCATCTTGTTATTGTGGTTTGAGTGCACCTCAATACATTTCGAACTTCCTGTTTTTACCGTTATGTCGTTGTTCATGTATTCATAATTTATAAAATACTCTTTTATTTGCTCACCCTTGTAACCGAGGCAAATTATAAAATCATTGAAACCGTAATAAGAATAAATCTTGAGGATGTGCCATAAGATAGGATGGTTGCCAATCTGAACCATGGGCTTGGGTCTAAACTCGGTTTCCTCTCTCAGCCGGGTTCCAAATCCCCCAGCCAGGATTACCGTTTGGATTTTTTCCATTCCAAGAAATCCTTTCCGGTTTTCATGCGATAGGCGTTTTTCAGAAACTGAACGCAAGTGGTTACAATTTTTACATGAGACGAGCCGCCTTTTCTCGCATGGAAGGCGACGGGAATTTCATCTATTTTAACGCCTAAACTCTCCAGTTTGATAATTATCTCGGCATCGATAAACCAATCTTTAGATTGAATGTCCAGAATATCCAGATAACTTCGCTTGAAAAATTTTGGCGTTCCGTTGAGGTCATGAGTTTTGAGATTAAAAATTAAGGCAAAGATGGAATTATAAATCCGCGTCACAATTCTACGCAACAGACCGTCTTGGCGGGTATTCCTGCAAGCTTTGACCATTGCGCAATTGGATTCGGAAGCGTAAGACATGGATTTAACCACATCTTGAGGATGAATCTGCCCGTCCCCGCACATAAAACCCACATAATCCCCCTGGGCTTCCTGCAATCCACAGATGATTCCCCAACCATACCCTTCATTAACCTTAACGGTCACTTTTTTGAGCCGGGGATGGCGGGCAACTTTTTGATCGATCAGTGCGGCAGTTCGATCCCTGGAACCGTTATCGACAAGAATCAACTCGTAATCAATGGCGCTTGAGTCGAGAAATTGAACCAGAGAGTCAATGATCTGACTGGCGCATTCCTCTTCATTATAGAACGGGATAACCAGGGAAAAAACCATGGCCTATGAGTCGACTCTTAAACTTGAAGATTTTGAAAGGAAACAATTTTTCAATCTGATTCTCGACGCAAAAATAAAAATGTTGGGGATTTCAGAGTTCAAAAAAATATGTAAGGTCTTTTTGATGTTGGTCAGAATTTGTGTGAATCGTCACACGGGTAAGATGTGCCATGACATCATCCGGCTTGATACGGAAAGCTTCTTCGTATTCGACGATGGCTTCCTGCCAGCGGCCCAAGTTACCGTAAACCACTCCATTGTGTCCTCTGGGAGCGGCGAGGAAAAAGCAAAGCGGGGTGGGGGAAAAACGGCTTTTTTTGTGGCAACGAAACCTTTTTGGTTGCTCGGTCGAAAAATTATACGCCGCGCGGAGTGGTTTGACAATGACTTTTGCCCGGCCCGCGTGGTAAAAACGAAATTGAAACCAGCCTTGCCGTTCCCGATTTTTCAGCAACACGCGAATTTCCCCTCATTGTGTTTGGCGCGCCGCCAAAGCATGATAGAATTGAATCATTCCAATTCCACGATTTTTGAAAAGAGATTCGATGAAATCGGCGCTGATTTTTCCACCGCAATGGTATCCCAGCCAGCCTTACCTGGCCTTGCCCACCTTGAAGGCTTACCTGGAGAAGAAGGGGCACGCGGTGGACCAGTACGATTTCAACATGGAAGCTTACGACGAATTTCTTTCGCGGCAGTTCCTCCTTTATTGCGTCGATAAAATCCGCGCCCGCCTGAATGCCCCGGCCTGCTCCCCGGAGGAGCGGGAAGTGAAACAGGTGTACCGGCAAATCCTCTCGGACCACGACTACCTGGAATCCGTCCTGTCGGAAGTGGAACGGGCCAAGGAAGTGATGCGCACCGCGGAGCTTTTTTTCCAATTCCCGGTTTACAAAAAAGCCTACACTGCTTTGATGATCGCCATGAAGCTGGTTTCCTACGCGCATTTCCCCACCCGGGTGGGACTGGACTCCCTGTCCATGGACGGCGCGCCGGAGGACAGCCTGGCGGGCATCCTCCACGCCACGCAGGACGACCGCATCAATCCGTACTTGCACCTGTTCCGGGAAACCCTGTTGCGCCGGGTGAACTGGGCGCGGTACGGCCTGATCGGGATTTCGATCATTTACGCCGGGCAGGTGATTCCCGCCCTGACCCTGGCGCGGCTACTGCGGCGGCGGTATCCGGACGCCCACATCGTCATCGGCGGCAGTGTGTTCAACCGCCACGCCGACATCCTGGGCGACAAGCAGGCGCTGTTCGAGGAATTTTTTCACAGCGTCGTGCTTTATGAGGGCGAGTATCCCCTCGAATGCTTGATCGACAGCCTCGAGAACGGCAAGCCGCTCGGCGAGGTGCCGAACCTGATTCATCTGGAAAACGGCAAGGTGGTGCGCAACCGGCCCGCCAAGTCGCTTCCCTACGACCTGCTGGCGCGCCCGGATTTCGACCAACTGCCGCTCGGCAGATATCTGATGCCTTTCCCCGTCCTGCCTTACATGGCGAGCCGCGGCTGTTACTGGGGCAAATGCACGTTCTGCACCCACAGTTTCATCTACGATTCTTATTACCGCAAGGAAAACGAAGAGCGCGTGGCGGAAGACCTGGACTACCTCGGCAAGCGCTACCACACACGCTACTTCACCTTTTCCGACGAGGCGGTGTCGCCCAACGCCTTCCGGCGGATGTCCCGCGCCATCCGCTCCGCGAAGGTCGATATGCGGGCGCTCGCCATGATCAAGTTTGAATCCAGCAACGTCGAAAACGCCGACTTGTTCGACGACATCCGGCAAGCCGGATTCCTCATGCTGTTTTTCGGATTGGAAAGCGCCAACGACCGCATCCTTTCCCTGATAGACAAGGGCACCGACAAGGCGACGGAAGAAAAGGTGATGCGCGACAGTTCCGCCGCCGGGATATGGAATCACAACTACCTGTTTTTCGGTTTCCCCACCGAGGAACGCCGGGAAGCGGAGGAAACCGTCGCCTTCATCGTCGAACACGGCGAAACCGGCGCCGGCATCATCCATTCCGTCGGCCAATCCACCTTCGCCCTGGAAAAGGATTCCGCCATTTACCATAACCCCGAGAAATTCTCCATCGACCGGATCGTCCACGATCCCGAACGCGACATGGCCATTATGTATGACTTCGAAATCGAGCGGGGGATGTCCCGCCGGGAGGTCAGGGAGGTTTACGAGAATTTCAATGCCGTCATCGACGAGCACTTTCCTTCCAGCAAAATCTGGAAGTATTTGTCGCGGGAACATTTTCTTCTTTATCTCGATCGTTTCGGCAAGGAAGGCATTTTCGACATGGCGCGCGGCCGGGAACAGGTCGATGCCGGCGGCGTCTGAACCGCTTGACAGAACGGCGATACATGCCCTAAGATCAAAGGAATCACCGTCAACCATCAACATTCATTTGCCGAGAGCGTGGACTTATGAGTGACACAAATTCCGAATATTCGATCAAATGCAAAATCCATCCGGAGATTTTTCAGGAGTTGGGGGTGCGCGACCCGGAGGAAGTCAAACGCGAAACCGCCATCATGAAAAAAGTGCGCCAGGTCAAAAAAGATTTGAAAAACGATCCCGACAACATCGACCTGCTCATCGACCTGGGGACGCTGTACGTCGATGGGGCGAATTACGAGGACGCGATCAAGCAGTTGAAGACCGTAATCAACCGGGACAAAAACAACGCGCGCGCCCATAAAGTGCTGGGCACGGCCTACATTCTTTCCAAACAGGAAGACGAAGGCATCCGCGAAATGAAGCGGGCGGCGGACCTGGCTCCGGACGACCCGGAAATCCGCTTCAACCTGGGCGGGATTTACATGTTGCAGGATTCCTTTGAAAGCGCCGCCCAGGAATTCCAGCGGGTGATCGAGCTGGACCCCACCGACACCACGGCCTACGCCAACCTTGCGGCCTCCCTGGACATGAGCCAGCTGTACGCCGAGGAAATCCGCGTTCTCAAAAAAGTGTTGATGTTCAATCCGGACGATCTGGAACTGCGCGCCGCGCTGTCTTGCGCGTATTTCAATTCAGGCGATTACGACGAAGCCCTGACCGCCGCCCTGGTCGTGCTGGAGATGAACGACCAGGACCCCATGGCCCATTGCAACCTGGGAAGTATTTATTCCGCGAAAAACATGGTTGAGGAAGCCATTTTCAGTTTTAAAAAGGCGATAGAGCTTGACCCGGAATCGTCCATCCCGCACACCAATCTGGGAAGCCTGTACGGCTCGCTGAAAAAAGTGGAAAGCGCCATCAAGGAGTTCAAAACCGCCACGGCGCTGAACGACGGCGACATCAACGCCTGGTACAACCTTTACACGTGTTACAAGGATGTCGGGCGGACCCAGGAGGCGCAGGAGGCGTACAAGAAATTTGAAGCATTGACCAACAAGGCCGCGGGTATCGGCAAAAGCGCCGACACCTCCGCCGAGGGGGTCATGCACTCAATGGGCGCACAAAAAAATTAGCCGGTAACATGGGGCCGTATTGTCGCTCTGGACCTGGTAATTGCACCCTGACCTGGGCAATTGTCACCCTGAGCTTGTCGAAGGGTCTCCCATCAACAAGATAAAAGAGATGCTTCGACAGGCTCGGCATGACATCCATCCGAAGGCCCAGCATGACATCCGGGAAATATGAGCCCCTCTTCTGAACGCCCCTTGCCGCTGGGAGAGTTCCTGCCCGCCGACCGATGGCAAACGCACGTCAATTGCCTTTTTTACGGGATGCTGGGTTCGGGCATCCACCGGCATTTTCAAACCTATGTCAGCCGCGACCACCGGCTGGCCTACTGCCTGGCCGATGAATTTCTGGAGCAGTGCCCTGCCGGCGATTCGACCTGTTTTATCCAGGAATGGGGCGTGGGCAACGGCAACCTGGCCGCCTGTTTCCTCGACCGCCTGAAGGCCGGCGACCCGGAAGGGCGGGTGTATCCCCGCGTGCATTATCTTCTGTGCGATTATTCGCGGGCCATTCTTACTGCCGCCTGTTCCCGCCTCCAGGCGCACGCCGGACGGTTCTCCGCCGTGCTGATGGACGCGGAAGGTCCGGCCTGCTTCAAACCGCGCTCCATCCACAAAATTCTTTCCAACGAAATTTGGGACGACCTGGCGGCCAAGGTTCTGTGGAAAGACGACGGGCTGTTATACGAGGAATACCTGTGCCCCACTCTGCCGCCGCGCCCGGATGGCATGGATTTCGAGTCCTTCAAGCATTTTTTTGCGGAGAAGAATCCGGATGGATTGGCGGACGCGCCGCTCGACCAGATCGTTTGGGAACGGGTCTGGCAACGGGTCGATACCAGCGATTGGCCGTTTTCCCGGCTTGTTGAGGCGCATTCGGAAAAGCTGGCGGAGCGCGTTGCCGTGCCGGTCAATCTCGGCGCCCTGGCCTGCCTGCAAAGAGCCTGGGAACTGCTCGCGCCGGACGGCTTGGGATACTCCGGCCTGGATTACGGGATGTTGTCTTTCGACGACCTCAACCAGCAGGGGCGGCCCTGGTTCAACATTTACGGCGGCCAGTACACCGCCATGGTGAATTTTCCCCTGCTCGCCGAGGTGGGCCGGAAGATCGGCTTTCGACCGGTGTCCCTGGAACATCAACACCGGTACGTGAGCCGGCGGCTGGGAGAAAAAGTCGCCGGGGCGGTGGAACTGGTGCAGAGTCATCCGCGGATTGAGCGGATGGCCCCCTGGGACCGGGACATTCTGATGCTGGGCACACTGCACGCGCTGAACGGGGTTTACCAAAGCCCCTACGATCACAAAATGGAATATCCGCCGTCACCCGGCACACCCAAAAAACAGCGGAAAACCATCCGCCGCCTGGCCGAAACCCTGAGCCGCCGCGGTGTTCCCGACACGGTGGCCTACGTGACCGAGGGCGAGGTGTTCGCCGTCGTCAAATCACTGCTCAAGCTGGGCTACCGGGAAAACGATTTGCGGCGAGCTTTTGACTTGTTTCGCGGCCCGGTGTCCTTCGTCCACGCCGGCTTCCGGAAATAAGAGACTCTTCGCGACAGGCTCAGACTCTTCGACAGGCTCAGAGTGACAGTATGTCGCTCAGAGTGACGGCGCGTATCATGGAGCGAAGGACGGTGTCATGCTGAGCCCTTCGGCGGGCTCAGGACAAGCTCTGTCGAAGCATGGACTCTATAGCGGTTTGATGTTTTGCAGGCGGATGTCGTCCGGGGTTTTGCCCAGGTACTGTGCCAGTGCGGCATGGATGGCGGCGACGTGTTCCGGGTTCGGCGCGTTTTGCGCCGGCCGGCGGTTGTCGGCGGCGGTTGGCGGCGGCGCGACGTACGGCCACCAGGCCACCAGAACCTTGACGATGACGATCAGCAGTGTCAGGATGAGAAAGATGGCCGACATGGCGATGCCGGAGATGGCCAGGGAGGCGGTAAAGTTCGACATGCCGGTCAGCGCTCCAGGGGGTTGATGAGCGCCGCGCTGTCCAGGGCGGCCTGGGCGATGGCATCGGCTCCGCCGAACAGCGAGAGGAACACGCCGGCGGCTACCGCACTGCCGATGACACCGGCCACGTTGGGCCCCATGGCGTGCATGAGCAGAAAATTGCCGTGGTCTTCATCGGCGCCCACTTTCTGCGACACGCGCGCCGCCATGGGAACCGCCGACACTCCGGCCGAACCGATGAGCGGGTTGACCCGTCCGCCGGATACCTTGCACATGATCTTGCCGAACAGCACGCCCCCGGCGGTGGCCATGCAAAAAGCCAGCAGTCCCAGGGTGATGATCTTGAGGGTCTCCAGCTTCAAAAACGTGTCCGCGGTCATGGAGGCGCCGACGGACAGGGCCAGGAAAATCGTCACCATGTTGATCAAATGCGTTTCCGAGGTTTCGTGCAATCGGGCGGTCACGCCGCATTCCCGGAACAGGTTTCCCAGCATCAACATGCCCAGCAGGGGGGCGACCCCCGGCAGTAACAGGACGATGACGACCGTCGAGGCGATGGGAAAGAGAATCTTGACGTTTTGCGAAATGGGCTTCAACTGTTCCATTCGGATTTTCCGTTCCCTGGCGGTGGTGAGCCAGCGCATGATCGGCGGCTGGATCAGGGGCACCAGGGACATGTAGGAATAGGCGGCGACGGCGATGGGGCCCAGCAAATGCGGGGCCAGCTTGCCGGCGAGAAAGATGGAGGTGGGTCCGTCGGCGCCGCCGATGATGCCGATGGCGCTGGCTTCCTTGAGGTCGAACCCCAAAAACACCGCGCCGATCAGGGTGGTGTAAACGCCGATCTGCGCCGCGGCTCCCAGCAACAGCGTGGACGGCCGGGCCAGCAGGGGCCCGAAGTCCGTGAGCGCGCCCACGCCCAGAAAAATGAGCGGCGGCAGGATTTCGTGTTTGATGCCGAAATAGAAAAAATTCAACAAGCCGCCTGTGTCGTCGGCCGCCATGTGACTGAGGGGCAGGTTGGCCAGCAGACAGCCGAATCCGAGGGGAAGCAGAAGCAGAGGCTCGAATTTTTTGACGATGGCGAGATAAATCAGGGTGCAGGCGACCAGCAACATGACACCGTCTCCGGGTATCATGGCCGACAAGCCGGTCATGCCGACGAGTTTGTTCAGCGTCTCTCCGAGAGTGGTTTCCATTATCCTATGGTGACGAGGGCGTCCCCGGTTTTGACGTTGTTTCCCTCCTGTACGAGGATGGCTTCCACGGTGCCGCGGCAATGGGATTTGACCTCGGTTTCCATTTTCATGGATTCGAGGATAATCAGGGTGTCGTTTTCTTCCACGGTGTCTCCCACCTGGCATTTGATGGCGAAGATGGAGCCGGGGAGTTGGGCGACGACGTTTTCTCCGCTGGTTTGCGCGGGCGCCGGCGCCGGCGTGGCGGATGGTGCGCCGGCCGCGGGTGGCGCCGCGCCGCCGGAGGTCACTTCCACCGTATAGGGAGCGCCGTTGACGCGGACGGTGAAAACCGTTGGCGCGCCCGGTGCGGCGGCTGGGACAGCGGCCGGCGGGGCCGATTTCGCCGGGCCGCCTTTTGACCGCGGCGGCGGTGGATCGTTGCGCGTCTCAAAAAACTTCAGCGCCACCTTCGGAAACATGGCGTAGGACAGCAGGTCCGTCTCGCTCGTGACATCCGACTTCTCCTTGCACTCCCGGACCACGCCCTCCCATTCCGGTTCCAGCAGGTCGGCGGGGCGGCACTCGATGATTTTCCGGTCCTCGCCCAGCTTTTCCAAAAGGCCCGGACTGAGAGGGCCGGGCAGTTTGCCGTATTTGCCGAGGATACATTCCCGGGTTTCCTTGGTGACCACTTTGTACCGCTCCCCGGTCAACACGTTCAGGGTGGCCTGGGAACCGACGATCTGGCTGGTGGGGGTTACCAGAGGAGGATACCCCATGTCCTTGCGGACACGCGGCACTTCCTTGAGCACCTCGTCCAGCTTGTCCAGGGCGCCCTGGTCTCTCAACTGGTTTTCCATGTTGGAAATCATGCCGCCCGGAATTTGCGATTCGAGGATCGTTACGTCCACGTTTTTGAAATCGCTTTCGAATTCGCTGTAATATTTTTTGACTTCCTTGAAGTAATCGTTGATTTCATGCAGTGCGTGGAGGTCCAGGCCGGTGTCGCGCGGTGTGTCTTTCAATGAAGCGACGATACATTCGGTGGCGTAGTGGGAGGTGCCCATGGCCAGGCAGGACAGGGCGGTGTCTATCATGTCCACTCCGGCGTCGATGGCGCATTGCAGGTTCATGCCCACCAGCCCCGTTGTGGCGTGGGTGTGCAGGTGCACCGGCAGGGGGATCTCTTTTTTGATTTCCTGGATCAGGGTGCGGGTGACCGCCGGGGCCAGCAGGCCCGCCATGTCCTTGATACAGATGATGTCCACGCCCATGTCCTCCAACTGGTGGGCCATTTTGAGGTACAGGTCGATATTGTGGACGGGGCTGACGGTATAGCTGATGGCGCCTTCGACGATTTTGCCGCATTGTTTGACGGTGTCGACGGCGGTTTTGATATTGCGGAAATCGTTCAGGGCGTCGAAGATTCTGAAAATGTCGATGCCGACGTCGACGGATTGCTTGACGAAGCGCTCGACGATGTCGTCGGCGTAATGCCGGTAGCCGACCAGGTTTTGGCCGCGCAGGAGCATTTGCATGGGAGTTTTGGGCATTCGTTTTTTCAGTTGCCTGGCGCGCTCCCAGGGGTCCTCGTTGAGGAATCTCAGGCAACTGTCGAACGTGGCGCCGCCCCACATTTCCAGCGAAAAAAATCCCACTTGGTCCAGCTTGGCCGCGATGGGCAACATATCTTCCGTGCGCATCCGGGTGGCCAGCAGGGATTGGTGGGCGTCTCTTAAGATAACGTCGGTGATTTTCAGGGGATTCGGCGAATTTTCCATACAGGCGTCCTTTATCTCAACATGGACCGGCCGTGTCACGCCGGTGTCCGAAAAAATAATTTTGAATTGAAAACCAAGCGCCGCCGGGCTCGGACCGACCTGGCCCGGCCAATGCAGGGTATGTTGGAGGAAAAAGCATAATACGAAATACGGCTTGAAAAATCAAGTTTCATTTCTTCCATGTGAGGGGCAGGAAAAGCATCATGACGCCGTAAATTTCCAGTCGTCCCATAAACATGCAAAAGATCACCACGGTTTTCGCAAGGTGGGGCAGGTCGGCGTAATTGCCCATGGCGCCCACGGCGCCCAGCCCGGGTCCGATGTTGAACAGCGAGGCCGTGGAGGCGGAAACGGCGGTGGTCAAGTCCAGCCCCATCAGGGAAAGCAACAGGGCGCAGATGAAAAAAACGCCCAGATACAGTCCGGTCAGGCCGATCATGTTCAGAATGTGTTCCTGTTTTACAGTTTTTCCGCCCACCTTCACGTGGAAGACGCCGCGCGGCCGCACCAGTTTTTGCAATTCGCGGATGATGACCTTGAAAATAACGAGGATGCGGATGACTTTCAACGACCCGCTGGTGGAGCCGACACAACCGCCCACCATCATGATGCCGAGCATGCACAAGCGCAGAAAACCGGGCCAGGCGTTGTAGTCGTCGGTGACGAACCCGGTGGTGGTGTTGATCGAGACGATCTGAAAGGACGCCCGCCTCAGGGCCGCGGGGAGGGAGGTTTCCGCCTCGGCCCACCACAGCCCGAACGTGGCAAAGGCCACCCCCAGGCCGATCAGCGACAGGTAAAACCGCAATTCCGGGTTTTGATGGACCCGCTTGAAATCGCCGCGGATCGTCTGGTAATGCAGGGCGAAATTGATCCCCCCCAACAGCATGAAGAGGATAATCACCGATTCGATGTAAATGCTGTTGAAAGCGGCGACGCTGGCGGTGTGGGGCGAGAATCCGCCGGTGGCCACGGTCGAGAAGGTGTGGCATACGGCGTCGAACCAACCCATGCCGCCGAACCGTAGCAGTAAGATTTCGATGCCGGTCAGGGTCAGGTAGACTTTCCACAGGATTTTCGCGGTTTCGGCCAGCCGCGGTTGCATTCTTTCGACGGCGCCGCCGCCGGGGACTTCCGCCTTGAACAGGTGAAAGCCGCCGATGCCCAGGGCGGGGAAAATCGCCAGGGACAACATGATGATCCCCATGCCCCCCAGCCACTGGGTCAGGTTCCGCCAAAACAGGATGCCCCGGGGCAACGGGTCGATGTCCCGCAAAATCGTTGCCCCGGTCGTCGTGAACCCGCTCATGCTTTCAAAGTAGGCGTCGATGAACTCGGGACAAACTCCGGACAGGTAATACGGCAGGGCGCCGAACAGCGAAATGGATATCCAGGAAAACGAAACGATGACAAAGCCTTCCCGGTCGCGCAGGGTTTCCACGCCCGAGGGCAGGAACTTCCACAGCCCCAGGCCCGTCGCCAGCGCGACCGCCAGGGTCAGCGAAAACGCCGCCGTCTCGCTGAAATAACCGTCCAGAGCGGCCTGCCGGTAATACAGCGATACGCCGACCGGCAACAGCAAAATGGCGGCCAGCAGAATCAGCAGGATACCGACGACGTTGAATACGGCCTTGAGGTTCATCGGAAAATCAGAAAAACTTCTTTTTGGTGAAAATCTTTTCGATCTTTTCGATGGATTGGGGCATGGCGACGACAATCACCGAGTCGCCGGACTGGATCGTGGTTTCCTTGTCCGGCACGATCATCTCGCCGTGCCGCAAAATGGCGCCGATGAGGGCGTCCCGGGGAAAAGTCATTTTGAAAATCTTTTTGTCGATGATGGACGAGTCCGGCGCGATCACGATTTCCAGGATTTCCGCTTCGCCTTCGATCAATTTGAAAACCGAGCGGATTTGCCCCTTGCGCAGGTTTTTCAAAATGGCGCCGACGGTGAACAGCCGCGGGTTGATCGTTATGTTCATGCCGATCGAATCCAGGATCGGCAGGTAATACGGGTCGTTGGTAATCACCACCGCCCGCTTGGCGCCGTGTTTTTTCGCCAGCAGGGCCGACAGGATATTGTGCTCGTCGTCGTCGGTGAGGGCCATGAAAAAGTCGGCGTCCTTGATGTTGATTTCGTTGAACAGGTCGGGGTCGGTGCCGTCTCCATGCAACACCACGGTTTGCGACAGTTGGTCCACCGCAAGGTCGGCCTTCTCCAGGGAAGGCTCGATGATGGATATGTCGGGAATCTTTTTTTCCAGGCATTTGGCCAGGTGAATGGAAACGGTGTTGGCTCCGAACAGAATGATCTTTTGCACTTCGTTCACTCTTCTGTTCAGCATGGGGAGAATGAGGGGCAGAAATTCCTTGTCGATCAGCACATACATTTTGTCCCCGGCCCGGATGGTATCGTGTTCTCCGGGGATGATCAGGTTGCCGTCGCGGACGATGGCGACGATGATAAACGAATTGAACTCGGCCGCCGCCTGCAGGTCGGCGATTTTTCTTCCCGCGAGGGGGGCGTCCGCGGAAACGTCGAATCCGCGCAACAGGATTTTGCCCTCGGCGAACTCGGCGCAATTGACGGCGCCGGGGGTTTCCAGAATCTTCAAAATAAATTCGATGATGATCTGTCCGGGGTTGACGGCCTGGTCGATGAACAGCTCGTGCGGCTTGAATATCTGGCCTGCCTCGGTGAACTCCATATGGCGCAGGCGCGCGAAGCGTTTTTTGACCTTGAATTTGTGGGCCAACATGCAGACGAACAGGTTGACTTCATCCCTCTCGGTGACGGCGATGACCATTTCCGCCTTGCGGATGCCGGCCTGGATCAGGACGCTGGGCAGGCAGGCGTTGCCGCGCACCCACAACACATCGAGCTTTTCGGAAATCTGCTTGATTTTTTCCGCGTGGACATCGACGATCGAAATGTTATGTCCTTCCTGGGACAGTTCGTCGGCGAGGTTGTATCCGACGATGCCGGCGCCGATGATCAGAATGTTCATGAGAGGAAGCCCATTGGAAATTTTCCGGGAGGCGGGGAAGGGATGGGAACGGGTGATGCCCCGCCCGCCGTGCGCCTACCGTTTGGACGATTGGGGTCGGTTGAGAAACTCCAGAAAATCGGAATCATCGGAGAGCAGAATGGTGGTTTCGTCTTTCAGGGATTGCTGATACGCCTGCATGGAGCGGATGAAATTATAAAAGGACGGGTCCTTTTTGAAAGCGTCGGCGTAGATTTTGGTGGCGATGCCGTCGCCTTCGCCCATCAGCGTTTGTTCTTTTTTGTAGGCTTCCGCGATCAGGATGACTTTTTCCTTGTCGGTTTTGGCGCGGATTTTGGTGGCTTCCTCCTTACCTTCGGAGCGGTATTCCTTGGCGATACGTTCTCGCTCGGTACGCATTCGGTTGAAGATGGAATTGGCGATTTCCGGCGGCAGGTCGGCGCGCTTGATCCGCACATCGACAACTTCGATGCCGTAGTCCGCGGCTTTTTTGTTGGCCTTTTGGGTCACTGTTTCCATGATGGCCTCGCGGGTGGTGAGGATGATATCGATGAGGTTGTGGGTTCCCATTTCCACCCGCAGTTCGGAGTAAATGATGTCGTCGAGCCTTGCCCGCCCGCCGCGCTGGTTGCGCACGGTTTGCAGGAACTTCAACGGGTCCTGAACCTGCCACATGGTGAAACTGTCGATCAGCAGGTTTTTCTTGTCCTTGGTGATCAACTCGGCGGGAGCGGAATCGTTGGAAAGCAGTAGCTTGGGCAGATAGCGCACTTGTTGCAGAAAGGGGATTTTGAAATACAGTCCCGGTTCGGTGTAGGTTTCCACCGGTTTGCCCAATTGCAACAACACGACGCTCTGGGTCATGTGGACGGTGAATACCGAATAATAGATGATGACGACAATGGCGGCGACGGCGGCGAGAGCGGCATTGAATTTCATGGAGTATTTCCTGGTCGGATTAACGGTTTTTCGATAAACGGGTTCCTTGTCGCGTTTATTTTCTCTGACTGGAAACGCCGGGGATGCCCGGTCCCAGTGGCAGAATGGGCAGGACACCGCTCTGGGTGCCCATCAAAAATTTGTTCATTCGGGGAAGAATGTCTTCCATCGTTTCCAGGTAGAGGCGTTTTCGGGTGATCTCCGGAGCTTTTTCATATTCTTTATACTGGGCCAGGAACCTTTCCGCATCGCCCTGGGCGCGCTTGATTTTTTGTTCGCGGTAGCCTTCCGCCTGGCGGACGATTTGCGCGGCCTTGCCGCGGGCTTCGGGAATAACGGCCTTGCGGTAGCCCTGGGCCTCGTTGATCATGCGTTCCTTGTCTTCGCGGGCCGCCACCACGTCCTTGAACGCCGCGGCAACCTGGCTGGGCGGATGCACGTCCTGCAACTGGGTGGTGACTACCAGGATGCCGGAATTATATTTGTCCAGAAGTTCCTGGATTTTCAGCTTGCTCAGAATCTGGATTTCGTTCTTTCCGGTGGTCAGCGCCTCGTCGATTTTCTTGCTCCCGATGATGCCGCGCAGGACGGTTTCGGCGACGTTGCGCACCACTTTCTGCTTTTCCTGGATGTTGAAGAGATAGGCCGCCGCGTCGCGGATTTGATACTGCACCACCAGATGAATGTCGATGATGTTCTGGTCTCCGGTCAGCATCAGGGATTCGGCGGGGACGTTGCGCAATTTCTGCGGCGGTCCCTGGTCGATGATGCGGAAGCCGATCTCCGCCCGGCGGACGATGCTGACCTTGGGCGTGAAAGCGCGCTCGATCGGCGAGGGAAACTTGACGTGCAGTCCCGGCGGTTCCGAGCGGACGTATTTGCCGTAGCGGGTGACGACGCCTTCCTCGTCCGGTCCGACGGTATAAAAAACGCCGGGCAGGATCCAGACCAGCAACAGAACCAGACCGATGCCCATGAAGGAGGACGGCTTGAACTGGGGAATTTTTATTTTGGGGACTTCGAACTGAGGTCCGCCGGGTCGTCCTCCCAGCCCGCCGCCTCCGGACGGCCCCTTCTCATCATGTATCTCATCCCACGGCATTTCGGGTTCTCCCTTTTTAAAGATGGCGTACGCTAACAAACGCGCCAAGCATTGTCAATACTACATGATTTCACCTTGAACCACCATCGAAATCAAGCTGTGCCGGCAGGCGGGCGGGTCCCTCACGGGCGCGCCGCGCATCCTCCGGAGCGGCTCCGCCGCGTTGGCCGTGGCATGGCCGGGCGCCTTGACCCCGGTCAGTTTTTTCGCGTTTTGGACAGTTTTTTCATGACGGCTTCCGCCTCCGGCTCGCTGAGACCCTTCAACTGGAAGCACAAAAAATACAAATGGTCGATCAGGGTTTCCTCGTCGCCGAACCCCATCTCGGCGGATTGATACAGGTATTCGTAAATCGGGTTTTCCGCGGAGGTGTAAAAAAGCTCCAGGTCCTTTTCTTCCATCCGCTGTCCCAGGATGACCTTGATGGATGAGGCGTCGATGTCATATTCCTCGCGGATCTCCGCCAGGGCGTCGGCGCGCGATTTGCCGGTTTTCATGGCGCGCTCGATGGCTGAGGAAATCGCCGCGTTGCGCCGGGAAAATGTGTAGTGCGGGTACCGCGGTTTTTCGCCGACCAAAAAATCCAGGTCGGGGAAAAACAACTGCACCCAATCGTCGAAATCGATTTCCATTCCGTCCGCGATGTTGTAGTCCCGGGCCTTCTCCGGCGCCTCGCGCACCAGGCGGTTGTGAACTTTGCAGAACCGCTCCATGCTGTCGTAAACCAGCGTGTAATAAAAGGCGTTCATCCGGTACCAGTTGTTGCTGGAATTGTGGCCGTTGATCAACTTGCGAAGCATCAGCATGAGCATGTTGCCGTCGGCGAACCGGTGCGCGAACGGAAACGCCTTTTCCACATAGCGTTTTAATTTTTTGTCATCGCCGCGGCCGTCCTCAATATTTTTTTGCAGATAGGTTTTCGTATGTTCCAGGGAATGGTAAACGAACAACTCGTGGTTTAGCCGCCTCTGGTAATCCATGTAGCTTTTCAGCCTGGGATTGTTGGACTCTTCGGGATGGGTGGGATCGTTTTTCGTAATGTCCTTGGCAAACGCTAACATGGTTTCTCCCTGGTTGAAGCGGACAATAAAATTGTGACACCAACGGCTTTTGATTTTAACAGCTATTGCGGAAGCCGCCCCCGCCTTTCTCTCCGCAAACGGAGAATTTTGTTAACACTGTATCAAATTTTCTCCACTTTGGGTCTCGCCAATGCGTTTTCCGGCCATGGAAAAACAAGGCGCCGGGAATTTTTTCGCCAGAAACGATTTGATTATTAAGGAAGTCCTGCGTTGTCCAGGGAATCCGTCGGTTTTTCAATTCATTTGGCATAAAAATTGCTATTTCAGAGATCAGAAAGATTGGTAGAAGGACGAATCCTGACGGCATCATTTTATCGGCCCTCAAAGGAGAACGGAAAAATGTTTAATCATAAGGGAATTGCCAAAATACTGGCGGTCGCGGTCGCCGCCTGGAGCCTGACCGCCGGCTCGCTTTATGCCCAACCCAATTTCAGGGCTTCGGACGTGGCCAAGGACCGGGTTCGGGAAAAAGCACGGAACCACCGGCAGGAATTCAAGGAAAAGAAACGGGCGCATCGACAGGAGTTCAAGGAAAAGAAGCGGGCGCATCGACAGGAATTCAAGGAAAAGAAACGGGCGCATCGACAGGAGTTCAAGGCAAAGAAACGGGCGCATCGACAGGAGTTCAAGGCAAAGAAACGGGCGCATCGACAGGAGTTCCGGGAAAGAAAGCGGGAGCATCGCCGGAACTTCCGCGACCGGCGCAACGGCAGGTAAAGCGAAAGGGGAATGTTATGCCGAAACCATTGATCCATATTGTTGGCCCATCGAATTCCCAAAACACGGGCTTGGCCTCACTTCTGCAAACGGAAACGGAGGCAAACTGTCTGCACACACCGGAGCTGAACCCTTCCCACGCGACCGCCACGCCAAGGTGCCTTGTCCTTTGGGACAGCCAGGGCGGCCGCCTGGGAAGCCTCTGGAGCTGGCTCGAAACCGGAAGGGCAAAACGGCTCGCCCCGCCGCTCATCGTCCTTTTCAACCTTTCGCCAGGCACGGCGATAGATAAAAATCTTGTGCGCCAGGGCGTGCGCGGCGTTTTTTTCAGCAACGAGTCGCCGGAGATGATCCTCAAGGGGATTCGGGGTGTTCTGGACGGCAAGCTGTGGCTCTCCCGGGACATCATGACCACGCTTCTTTTGCAACCGCACCCTGTAAAGGCAAAGATGGAGGGCCTGACCGACCGGGAAAAAGAAGTGCTCGGGCATATTGCCTCGGGCTCCAGCAATAAGCAGATCGCCGACGAGCTTTGCATTGGTCTGCATACCGTGAAGAGCCACATTTATAGTGTGTTCAAGAAAATAAACGTCACCCGGCGGCTCGAAGCCGCGTTGTGGGCGTCCAGGCACCTTTAGCCCGGACAATTCGCGGTTGCCAAACCTCGAGACCTCTGCACAAGTCTACCTGTTTGCCCGTCATTGCGAGGCGGTCGCCGAAGCAATCCAGAAAGGCCCCATCCCCGCCGGCGGCTTGCGATGACGCCGGGGGTGGCTCATGGAATTCCCCCTCCTTTTATCATCTCCGCAAGCACAAGCCACCTGATTTACACCTGTTTTTTCATACCTAAAAATCATACTTTTGACCGATAGACAATCTTTTTGTTTTCTGTATACTGCCACAGGTTTTGACCTTTCCCCCAAAAACTGGACGGTTTAAAAGTACCTGAATTCAAGTTGTAAGTGCAACTTTGATGGTCGATTAAGAGGCAAGCTGG